>JAWKWE010000007.1 GCA_041397645.1 Hyphomicrobiaceae bacterium
TGCGGCCACCGTGGCGATCTATCTGGCCCTCGTCGCCGCCGTGTCGGCCCGACTTGCCGCTGGCCTCTGGCCTGGCCTGTCCGCCTGGCTGCATCCCGGGGCGGGCGTCGCATGGATTGCGGCTTTTGGCGGTTTCGCACTGGCATATGGCAGGTGCCTGTTGAACCTACCGGCGGCAAAGCAGATCTGAACGTTTGGAAGAGCGCGCAAAAGGCTTGAAATCCTGGTCGCTGACACTGGAAGATTTTGGAGAAGGTTGGACGTCAGGCCCATCCCCTCCGCCACAAACAAACGTAAGGCATTGTTTGTGAACGTTTTTCGTTGAAAAGTTTTTGGGGTCCCAACTTTGGCCCCAACTAGCTCGATTACATTGCGCCACTTCAGATCCAGCCATCGATCGGCCACTTGCCAACAGGGCTGCTAGGGTCGTGTACTCGGCAGGCGCTTCGCCGGCGTGTTTGCAACAACGGAACGCAGCGTTACGGTTGCCAAACGACGCACCGCTGCCAGACAAGCAAGCAAACGCAGGTGGGGTCGGTCCTGCTGCCATGTTGGACCACCTGCGAAATCCACATGCGGCGCGCCGCTCTGACGACCCTTTCTCGCGAGCCGAGCCTCAATCCACTATATTCCAACGCACACCTACGAGTCTGGGCCCTCCGGCTTCGGTCGGGGCTAGGTTGAAACATGGACACACAGACAATCTGCACGTTCTTCCATTTCGATGGTCCCTTGAATTTTTGGGCCATCTGAACTCTCAGTTCTTTACGACCGCTGTGGTCGGTGTAGTCACGGTCTATTTTGCCCATCTAGCCCAAACATTCAAAGAGAAGGCGGAAGACGAAGAAGAGGTCGCACGGTTGCTTCAAGAGCAACTGGAACGCAATGAGGAAGCCGCAGACCTGGAAATTGCTGATGTCCGGCAGCCCGCTGGGGAAGACCATTTCAAAACGGCGGCAGCAATCATCGACCGCCTCAAGAAGCTAGTGGACGACAAGGTCGCTGGCCTTAAGGATGGGCGCAATCGTAGAAAGTACCAGACAATCGGACGAAGGGACTATCGGTTGCGTGTAGCTGCTCTTCAAGGCGACGGACCGCGCTGCTAGCCAACGCCTTTGCAATGTGGCGTCCGTATCAGACCAATCGAAGACCGACTCCGATCGAAGTGTTGAATGAACTCCGTGCGATTGCGGCTGGACTGGGTCTGTAAGCCTAGAGCAGCAGACATCTATCGGGGACGCGTGCGCTTATCAACTACTGGGAGTTGAGGATGGGTGGGGCGTCCAAAGTCTCTCTATACGCTTATATCGATGAGACCGGAAATACGGGGCACAACTTGTTTGACCAAGCCCAGCCGGATTTCTTTACTGCGGCCCTAATTACCAAGGGCGATTTCGATGCGGTCTACGCATCGCGCACTCGTGCCCTGGCATCATCCTTCGGAGCGACATCACTACACGGAAAAGACTTGGGCATAGGCAGATTGGAATCGATCGCACCAGAATTTCTTTCCCTTATTCGAAGCGCCGAGGCGGCTTTCTACGTCTCTCGCGTGGAAAAGAGATATCTTCTCGCTTGCAAGATGTTCGACTCGCTCTTCGACTCTGGCGAGAACGCTGCTGTCGGATGGCACCACTATAATATTCGCCAGCTTCGCTTGATGCTCACGTTTAAATTCTCCACGATGAGCCCGAAATCCTCCGTTCCTCAAGCCGCTAGTTTAGTCTCACAGGTGTTGATGTCGGACATGGAGCTGTGCTCTCCCGCCCTGGACGAGAAGAGGGTGCGCTCCGCCCTTGAACGCGAGGGCCAAGGAGAGTGAATCAAAGAACGTCGCGGAAGAGCTAAGATTGCAATGGTTGCGGGACATTTTTAATGTCATGACCCTAGTTGGCTGTCTCACCTTTGAGATGATTGCTGAAACTGATGAAGTCGCTGGATCCAGGCCGTTGTTTAGCTGTTGCCGGCGGCGGTCGCGACATGAAGAGTCTAGGTGGTAGTTTTGAACCCTCCCTCGTCAGCCAGCACAAAAGCTTTAGGCGCCACGGGTACAAAGCCTCAAAATCTAAAGTTCTATCTTTTATGGCGATAAAGGCGCATGATGATTTGGTCGTCATGCTATTTCGTACGGGAAGCGGCGATTGAGAGTTTCATGCTCCCCCCGAGAAAGTAGGAGCTATGTATCCGTATCCGCCATTCAATCCTGATCAGTTCACGATTTGCTACCGAGCTTACGCAGCAGCTCTAACAGAAATCCAATTTAGCAGAGGCATTACGACCCAAGCGCCATCTGACGATGTCTGCTTGAAAGTGGCTCGTAAGATCATTGAAGCCTCGGCGCATGGAGAGCGAGACAGTGAAAGCCTTAAATATTTTGGGCTTCTCGGTTCGACGCAACACCAACACAGGAAGACCTGAGTTCTCCTCTCAGGCCAGATTTTGAGATTTACAAGGGATGGGCTTGGAGCGATTGCGATATTTGACCCCATCCTTTGCCTTAAGTCAGTGGCGCTTGGATGATTGAGCCCATCCTGCTCACGTCTGCGCGCGTTTTGACCTTCAACGCGCACACACCTCTGACGAACGCCAGCGGCTTTTTCTTCGAGCGAGACGGCCGGTTGTTCTTGGCAACCAGCCGGCACGTTTTGATCGATGAGACGAGCAATCACTATCCGGATCGCATTGAGATCGAATTGCACACCGATCCAAGTAATTTGGCCAGATCGACCGGCTTCTCGATGCTGCTGTATCGTGACGGGAAAGCGGTGTGGCGGCAAGGCAGTGACAACGCTGGCAGCATTGACGTTGCCGCGATCGAAATTGATTTTAAGGCTCTTCCTGAAGGGTGTGTCTACCGTGCATTCACGCCCGCGCACTTACCCGGATCGGTCGATAACGTCGAAGCTGGAAGTTCTTTGTTGGTGGTTGGCTTTCCACTCGGCTTTCACGACACGCTGCATCATATGCCAGTGGTTCGCCAAGCTGTGATTGCTTCATCGTATGGTCTCCGCTTCGGAGGAGAAGGCTACTTTCTAACGGACGCCCGTACTCATCGGGGTACAAGCGGTGCGCCCGTGGTGATGCATAATCCAGCTTCAGGGTTTGACTTGCCGTGGCTGCTTCTTGGCATTCATTCCGCTCGGCTTGATGTAGGAACGCGTGACCTAATCATCGACGAAGCGCTTGGTCTGAACTGCGCTTGGTACGCAGACATACTTATGACTTTGACAAAAACCTAAACTGCGAACGGCAGGCCTGCAATTCCGCGATCGCCCCTGGAAGGTCCAATGCCTGATGAGCATTGAGGGAGCCATCGACTAACATTTTACCTGATGGAGCCTGAGATGACTAAGGAACAGAAGAGATTGAACCGTGAATTTCGCAAGCCAAAGAAGACGGTTTCAGAGCGTGGCGTAGAGAAAGTCGACAACAGCGTATCGGCGACGCTCCTAAAGGCAAACAAGGTATTTGGTAAGCGCAAACCCTGAAGCGCCGAGCGACGACCCATGTTGGCGGTTAACGGTCGTCGCCGGGCGGCTATTCACACGCAAATTTGCAAAGCCTCTAACCAAAATTAGGGAACACAATGGATCGAATTCAAATTCCTACAATTGAACGTTTGGCATGGCGTGGAACGAAAAGAACGTGCATGGAAGCGGATTGTGGTGAGCGCTTTTATGATCTGAACAGAACATCGATAGCTTGCCCTCACTGCGGCGCGGCTTTCGTTCCAGTTCCCGAAGTAGTCGTCAAACTCAAAGCCAGTCCGAAGACGCGCAGCTACCGGATCGAGAACCCGCAGCCGAAATTGATTGAGGCCCAAGAGACGGATAACGAAGAGGGGGAGGATACCGAACCATCCAACGCTGATAGCCTTGAAGATGGGGTTGAAGACATCGGAGGAGAAACGCCCCTTCTCGGAACCGAGGATGCGGATGAAGACACCGCAGTGGTCGACCGTGCTAAATTGAACGCCGACGATTGATGTCGATTGGACTCTCTGGCGCCCGAGTCCAAATTGGTGCGGCGGGGCCCGTCCCTCGCCGCGGCGACACAAGCCTCTAGATGGACGACTTCGGTAGAGAGGAACTCTTAATTTAGATTGCTATGTGGATACTGTATTCATCGGACGTGATCGATGACTGCTTCAAACCCCCCTCGAATCCCTATTGCCGGCGACCTTCGTTCGCCGTCCGATCAAGCACCTCGAAAGACGGGCCGCGCATTCATCGCGGCCCGTCTTGAGATCCCGGGTTTCTTCTACGAGCTGGTAGGGCTATCTAAGCTATTTGTTTCCGCCTTCCTTCAGCTGTTCCATCACGTCATCCAGATTGAAGCTGGCCGCCTTCTGTCGCGGTGGATAGTCCTTCAACGTGGCCAGGAAGTTCCCAACGTAATCCTGCGCTGGAACCAGAAGATAGGCGCGGTCAAACATCCAATCATAATAGGTGTTCGATGTAATGTCGGCCCGCTCATAGGGATCAGTCCGCAGGTTGAAGATTTTCGGCAACCGCAGTTTGGTGAAAGGCTCCGCCCAGACGCGTAGTGTGCCTGGTGCTCGCTGCTCCATGAACGCCAGTTTCCAGTTGTCATAGCGCAGTCCCGTCACCTGCTGATCGTCGTTGACGTAGATGAAGGATTCTCGCGGATCTTTATCGGTCTGACCAGTCAAGTATGGCACTAGGTTATAGCCATCGAGATGGATCTTGTAGGTCATGTCGCCGACCTTATAGCCCTTGAGCAGTTTGTCTGTGACGTCCGGATCGCCGGCGACCGCGAGGATCGTCGGCAGCATGTCGAGGTGGCTGACGATTGCATTCGAGACGGTGTCCGATTTGATTTTGCCGGGCCAGCGGAACATGGCCGGGACGCGGTAGGCACCCTCCCAATTCGAGTTCTTTTCGTTGCGGAACGGCGTCATCGCCCCGTCCGGCCAGGTGTTCATGTGCGGACCGTTGTCGGTCGAGTACATGACGAACGTACTGTCTGCGATCCCGAGATCGTCGAGCGCCTTGAGAACTGTGCCGACATTCTTATCGTGATCGATCATCGTGTCGTGATAGTTGCTCTGCCAGCGGCCCGCCTGCCCAAGGCTCTCTGGCTTGGTGTGTGTACGCGCATGCATATGCGTCGTGTTCACCCAGACAAAAAACGGCTTTTTGTCGTTGACTTGCCGTTTGATGAAATCCACTGCCCGATCGGTAACATCGTCGTCGATCGTTTCCATACGCTTTCGGGTCAACGGACCGGTGTCTTTGCACACCTGCTTGCCAACTTTTCCGAAGCGTGGGTCAACTGTCTCGTCATCGGTGTCGGAAGCCTTGCAGTCGAGTACGCCGCGCGGCCCATACTTCTCCCTGAAACTGGGGTTCTTCGGATAGTCGACATGTTCCGGCTCTTCCTCAGCATTCAGATGGTAGAGGTTGCCGTAGAACTCATCGAAACCGTGCACGGTCGGGAGAAACTCGTTGCGGTCGCCGAGATGGTTCTTTCCGAATTGGCCGGTCACGTAACCAAGCGGCTTCAGCAGTTCGGCAATTGTCGGGTCTTCTTTCTGCAGGCCGAGCTTGGCGCCGGGCAAGCCGACCTTTGTCATCCCGGTGCGCAAGCCCGACTGACCGGTGATGAAGGAGGAACGGCCTGCCGTGCAACTCTGCTCGGCATAGTAGTCAGTAAACATCACGCCTTCCTTGGCGAGACGGTCGATATTCGGCGTCCTGAAGCCCATGAGACCATGCGAGTAGGCGCTGATATCGGACTGGCCAATATCATCTCCCCAGAAGATAACAATGTTGGGTTTATTGTCTTGAGCGAATGCGGTAGACGTTCCGAGAAAAGCGATTGCAACAGCTGCGAATGAATAAAAATATCTTCTCATCTCGATCACTCCTCCTGTGTAATTTCTCCAATTGATTGTCGAATGACGCCTCAGTTATGCTGGACGTCTGCCTAGCAGATTGTTTCGATTTGAATTGCGCCAAACAACGCCTCCGCAAATCTTAGCGGATACGAATAATTGGCAAGCCGATATTGCGTGTCGCTCTGTTTCACAACGGGCTCTCTTATGGCGAGCCCCCCTTGTTGGCGATGATCGGCCTATACTCCAATCATGCGACAACCGAAGTCAAATATATACACAGTTCGAATAAGAATCGACTGTACTGGCAATCTGTGGGCTGATGGCGTAGCAACGAAAATAATGTAAACGCGCTTTCGCACGAGCGATTGCGCAAAGCCTTGGGCGATTCCACCTCATTCGGCGCGGTTCACTCGCTTTACATGCTCTAACAGCAGCTCAAATCAGCGTCCACTGGTCTTCCCCAGGGCCCTGTAAACTGTGTTGCGTGAAATGCCGAGCCGACGTGCAGTTTCGCTAACATTGCCCTGCGTTTCTTCAAATGCGTTGAGAACGCGGGCGCGTTGAAGGTCCCAGAGTCGGGAGTCACTAACAGTCGTTTCCTCGCGCTCTGAACTTGCGGGGGTGTCTATTTGGAGGACGCCTTCAACCGCTGAGAGGCTGAGGCGCGCCAGAACGTTTCTGAGTTCGCGAATGTTGCCGGGCCAACGTCTCGATGCGAGGTTTGCAACCGCCTCTTCGGAAATGCTTAGCGACGGATCGATCGAATGCAGCAGATGTCGAACGATCCCTTCGAAGTCAGACCGGTCGGCGAGACTCGGAAGCGCAACGTCGAGCGTATTCAATCGATAGAGCAGGTCGGATCTGAAGCGGCCGTCCGCAATGGCGCGATCGAGCTTGGCGTTCGTCGCGGCGACGATCAACACGTCGACCGCGAAATTCGAGCCGCCGATGGGGCGCGCTGTCCAATCGTCCAGAAACCGCAATAGGACTGGCTGTAGTGAAATCGGCATGTCGCCGATTTCATCGAGAAACAAAGTCCCGCCGTCCGCCTCTTTGATCAGTCCGGGAGATCCGCCGCGGCGCGCCCCGGTGAATGATCCTTCGACGTAGCCGAACAATTCGGCTTCGATCAGGTTCTCCGGCATCGCCGCGCAATTCAAGGGAACGAACGCACCCTTGCGGCCGCTTGCGGCATGCGCAAAACGCGCCAACTCTTCCTTGCCGGTTCCGGTTTCGCCGCGAATGAGGATGGGCATGCGTCGCGGAGCCGCCAACTTGACTTGCCGGACAATCAGAGCGACGGCTGGATCGGAGGCGACGAAGCTCGCCTCTTTATGTCGGCAAGTCGCGTCGCAGTTGTTCGAATTGCCATGCTTAGGGCAGAAGATCTCGCTTGTCCGGCCCATCGCGCTCGGCGGGCTTGGGATCTGTTTTGCACTGCCACGCTTTTGATTGCGCAGCAGGATCAGGGCGCCAAGTTCGCAATCGTTGACGGAGACGATATCGGTTCGAGCAGTCGGGAACATGCCGCTAAGATGCGACTGCCACTTGTTGAACGGCAGCTCTTTCAGGTTGGGCAATGACATGCCTTGGCGTATGCCCGACTGCGTGTCATTGGCGAGCCGCACAGCATTGTCGGTCGCATGAACGATGATGCCCCGTCGGTCGACAACGAGCACGTCTTCGTTCAGCCATTTGGATTGCTTGTTCCGATAGTATTCGAGCAGGCAATCGCGATCGAACTTGCAGGATTCGCCCATCAAAGATTGAATATACTCGCTCATAACCATGGCGAGTGCCAGACTTTGCGAGCTGAAGTGTTGCGCAGGGCCGGAGATATCGACGACGCCCAGAATATTGCCGTCGTCTGGATGGCGAATGGGCGCCGCCGCACAGGTCCAGCGCTGGACCTTGGAGCAAAAATGCTCCGCACCGTTGATCTGAACCGGCCGCTGCATCGCGACCGCCGTGCCGATGGCGTTCGTGCCGATATCGGCCTCACCCCATCGTCCGCCGTGCTCAAGGTGAATCTCGCGGCCCGCGTCGATGGCGCGGTCGTCACCCTTGGTGTCGATGATCAGGCCCGATGCATCCGTCAAGATCATCATCGATATCGATTCGTTCATGAATTTGCTGGCGCGATCAAAGACCGGCTTGGCGCATTTCGCCAGCAACCGATGCGCCTCACGGCGACGCAATAGTTCATCTTCCGCCAGTAGCGGTGCGCCGTCGCTTTCAACAGAAATATGGAAATCGTTGCAGCGCTTCCACGACGCCGCGACGTCCGTGCGCACTAGATCTGGGACGTCGCCGCGTTCGAGAAACGTTTCCCACGCCCGCCGCACCTGTCGCTGATCAATGTCTCGTCCCATGGCGCCGAAATTCCGGGTTGCAAGCTGGTGAGACTTCCGACTTCGGATGAAATGACAATTAGCACGCAAAGTGCTCGTGGCTCCGGAGAGCAGACCCAGGCCCGACTACAAGCATGCTGCAATTAGTAAGCCTTCTTGTAAAGGCAAAACGCCGCTCAACGCCCACACCGCTTGCTTAAACACATGCGATCCGCGGCTCTTTTTGCAAAGGCAATTTCTGCAGGTTTACTTATCGACGCCAGGTAGCAGTTCGCCAAGAGCGCGCACCGATCGCCATGAAGACTTCGACATTGCATCGGCTTGTCTCATTAGCCATTTCTCAATGTGCACTGCGCAACGAAACTCATCGCATCGCACCATGCTTCGTGCCGTAACACCGCACGCAGCAAGCGCTGTTGAACAGCGCAACACATTGAAGCCCACAGCCTTGTCAAAACGCCAGCAGATACAGGCCCATATAAGCCTGGCACGCGGCTTGCTCTCCTCTGTTGATTAAACATGCGCCGACCAACGGCACAGACATGCGAACATCGGAGGAAATATGAAGGCGGCCGTTCTGCACAGATACGATGAAAAGCTGACGTCGCCTCGCTTCGTCGAGTTCGAGGACGTTCCAGATCCCAAGATCAAAAATCAAACGGACGTGATCGTGCGCATCGGCGGGGCCGGCGTGTGTCGCACCGATCTCCACATCGTCGAAGGCATTTGGCGCGACAAGGCTGCGGTGAACCTTCCCTACATCATGGGGCATGAGAACGCCGGCTGGGTCGAAGAAGTCGGCAAGGCCGTCAGCGGCGTTAAGGTCGGCGACCCGGTGATTTGTCACCCCCTGGTCACCAACGGCCACTGCCTTGCGTGCCGACGCGGCAACGACATGCACGCGGCAGACAGCGCCTTCCCTGGTATCAATGCCAATGGAGGTTATGCGGAGTATTTGCTCACCTCGGAACGATCTTTGATCAAGCTTCCAAAGAGCCTAGCTCCCAAGGAGGTTGCGCCCTACACCGACGCCGGCCTCACAGCCTACAGGGCTGCAAAGAAAGCCTCTCGGCATCTCTTGCCGGGCGAATTCGTTGTCGTCTTGGGTGTCGGGGGCCTCGGGCACATCGGCATTCAAGTCCTCAAGGCGCTCTGCGCGGCAGAAGTCATCGCCGTCGACCGATCGGAAGCCTCGCTCGCACTCGCCAAGGAATGCGGGGCCGATCACCTCGTCAAGGCCAACGGCTTTGAAGTCGACACGGTCCTGCAGCTCACGCGCGGAAAAGGTGCCGAAGCAGTGATCGACTTTGTCGGGGAAGGCGAGGCCGTCGCCAACGGCATCGCCATGACCGCCAACGACGGCTACTACTACATCGTCGGATACGGCGGCCGCATCGACCTTCCGACCATCGACATGATTACCTCGGAAAAGACGATCGTCGGCAATCTTGTCGGCACGTATGCCGAGCTCACCGAGTTGATGGCATTGGCGGACAAGGGCCGGGTGAGCCTCAAAACCAAAGAATACAAACTCAGCGCCGCCAATGACGCGCTACATGATCTCCACACCGGCAAGATCCATGGTCGCGCGGTGCTCGTCCCATGATCCGCTCCGCGCACCTTGCCCGACCTCACCTGACCGAGCCGACCGAGCTTCGCGAGAAACTCTTAGCTCCTGCTTGGCGGCTTTGGATCGACTTAGCGAGGAGCGATGTCATGCCTGATGGCCGCAGTCGCGAGCACATGCTTTCGCGCCACGAAATCGTGGTGGCAATCATCGAGGTCAATTCACAGCAGTTGCGCTGCGACAGCATTGCGGCGGGGCTCGACATCGAGCGGTTGTGTGCGGTGCGGGATCTCGAACATGACGGCAGCAATCCAGCGGCCCGCGAAGCGCTCGATGACATCGGGCGACGCACACAAGACAACGAAGAGAAGAAACGCAAATTGAACCTCGAACGCGAGTGGCTGCAGAAGTCGCTTGCGGACTTCGATCAGACGACCCCCGCATCAATCGAGCCGACCAAGCGTCAATAGGAGGTAGTTATGGGACTGCGGACTGAGGAAGCGAAATCTGGCGCGGCACGACCTCCGGTACTTAGTGCCGAAGACGAGTCGAAGGACCGTTTCTTCCGAGAAATCGCGACGATTTCTGAGGCCATGATCGCGGCACACGGGCCCGATTTCGCCATGGGCGTGCTGATCTTGGGCGCCCGGTTCATTGCCGAAAACAAGTCGTTCTCGAAAGCGTCCGAAGGCTCGCAATGCTGCGGCAACGGATGCCACGACCATTCACATCACCATCACGACCATAAGTCCTGACCCGAGAGGCGCGACGCCGTTTGGGTTGGAGAAGCCACGCAAAAAACAAAGCCGCTTTTACAGGTTGCTATCGAGGAGACAAACATGACCGCACCGCTGACATTGAACAAGATAACCGGGCAGAAGGGCATCGGCATTGCCGACGCCACAGCACGGATTGCCGATCTCGGCTGGACGCCAACCTACGTTCAGGAAGCAAAGACGTTCCCGACGGATTACAAGATTTCGAAGGTGCCGAAGGATCCGATGAAGCAAGTCCTGCGCTCCTATTTCCCAATGCAGGAGGAAAAAGACAATCGCGTGTACGGCGCCTTGGACGCCGCCCTGCGTGGCGACATGTTCCGCAACGTCGAGCCTCGCTGGGTCGAGTGGATGAAGTTGTTCCTCGCCATCATTCCGTTCCCGGAAATCTCAGCGGCGCGATCAATGGCGATGGTTGCCAGACTGGCGCCCGGCGAAGAACTGCGCACCGGGTTTACCATGCAGATGGTTGACGAGTTCCGCCACTCCACGATTCAGATGAACCTGAAAAAGTGGTACATGGAGAACTACATCGATCCAGCAGGCTTCGACATCACCGAAGCGGCGTTTGGCAAATGCTACGCCACCACCATCGGCCGGCAGTTCGGCGAGGGATTCCTCACCGGCGATGCGATTACCGCTGCCAATATTTATCTCACTGTGGTCGCCGAAACGGCCTTCACAAACACGCTGTTTGTAGCCATGCCCTCCGAAGCGGCGCGCAACGGCGACTACGCTTTGCCGACCGTCTTTCTCTCGGTGCAGTCGGATGAATCACGTCACATCGGCAACGGGCACTCGCTTCTGATGTCGCTCATCAACGATCCCTCCAATCATCAGCTGCTGGAACGCGACCTCAAGTACGCATTCTGGCAGAACCATGCGATCGTCGACGCCGCGATCGGCACGTTTATCGAGTACGGCACGACAAATCGCGACAAGAACAAAGAATCGTACGTCGAACTCTGGCATCGCTGGATCTACGAGGACTACTACCGCACCTATATGCTGCCCCTCGAAAAGTATGGCATCAAGATCCACCATGACGACGTTTCCGCCGCTTGGGATCGTCTCGTGAAGAAGAACTACGTGCACAAGATCGCCCAGTTCTTCTCGGTCGGTTGGCCGGTGAATTTCTGGCGCATCGAAGCGCAGACTGAGAAGGACTTCGAGTGGTTCGAGAAGAAATATCCGGGCTGGTATGCGGAGTTTGGCGACTACTGGAAGTGGTATGGGAAGAAGAGTGTGCCGGGCCAGACGAACATGCTGTTCGACGCCGAGAACGGCTACGCCTATCCGCATCGTTGCTGGAGCTGCATGTGCCCGTGCGTAATCCGGGAGGACTTCTGCGTCGGTGAAGTTGACGGGCAGCTCTACACGTACTGCTCAGAGCAATGCAAATGGACACATCAGGTTGCCTTCCAGGCCGAATACGAAGGCCGCGCAACGCCCGCGATGGGTCGTTTCAAGGGCCGGCGCATCTGGGAAGAGTGCTACCACGGCTGGGACCTAGCGGACTGCATAAAGGATTTGGGCTTCGTGCGATCCGACGGCAAGACGATCGTGGCGCAGCCTCACCTACGCTTCGAGCCCAAGGACCAGTGGACCCTGGATCACGTAAAGGGTCACACAATCCAAAGCCCGCTGACACTCATCCGCCAGATGAGCCCGGCTGACCGGGACAAACACGTCGCTTCGTATCGTGAGGGCTTCAAGATTAGGGCGTTTGCCTGATCTTGCCACGCCGGGCAGGAGGCCGTCGACTGGTCTCCTGCCCAACCTCAACCCATCAATCCGCCCACTCGGGGAACATGAATGACGGATAACGCGGTACACACCGTCCGGCTGGAGCCTGTCGGCATAGAATTGGACGTTGAGGAAGGGGAAACGGTGCTTGATGCTGCCTTCCGCCAGGGCGTCGCGCTCCCTCATGGGTGCAAGGAAGGCCAGTGCTCGAGTTGTAAATCCAAACTTCTCGAGGGCGATGTCGAATTACTCAAGTACTCGACGTTCGCGCTGCCGGAATACGAAAGCGAAACCGGTCATATCCTTTTGTGCCGTACACAAGCCTTTAGCGATCTGACAATCGAGTTGCTCAATTACGACGAAGAAATTCTAAGCAAAGCAATTCCCGCAAAATCCTTCGCCGGCGAGATTGTCGACATCGAAACACTGACACACGACATTCGGCGGCTGACGATCGAATTACAAAGCCCGATGAAGTTCTGGGCGGGGCAATACGTCGATCTCACGATACCGGGTCATGGCGTGACGCGCGCCTATTCGATGGCAAACGCACCGAGCGAGCCTAATCGCCTTCAGTTCATCATCAAGAAGTATGCGAACGGCGCCTTTTCTTCGCTCCTTGACGATGGATTGCCGGCGGGAACCAACATCGTCGCGAAGGGACCTTATGGAAGCTGCTTCAGGCGCGAGAACCGTCGCGGGCCGATGATCCTGGTCGGAGGCGGCTCGGGCATGTCGCCCCTTTGGTCCATACTCAACGATCACGTCGAAAGTGGCGAAGAGCGCCCCATACGCTTCTTCTATGGCGCGCGAACGCCAGAGGATCTCATTCTGGTCGATGAAATCGCCGGCATCGGTTCCAAGCTCAGCGATTTCAAGTTCATACCCGCCCTGTCCGATGCCGGTGCGAACGGTGCCTGGATGGGAGAGCGCGGTTTTATCCACGAAACCGTGATGCGAACCCTCAAGACGGAAGCGTTCGATGGCAGCACCATCGACGCCTACTCCTGCGGCCCCCCACCCATGATCGACGCCGTGATTCCCGTTCTGCAAGACGCCGGTGTCGAGCCTTCGCACATTCACTTCGACAAATTCACACAACCAAGCACATGACCTGACGGCGCATAAGCGCACCAATCAACTCAAAAATAGCCTGGGAGGAGTCAATGACCGCTCAAACCACACAAACACAAAAGTCCGGCGCGGCCGGCGCTGCAACGTTCCCTGGATCCGACAGCCGCAAGTTCAACTATTTCGAGCCCAAGGGCCGCAAGGCGACCCACTACGAGGACGTGACGCTCGACGTGCAGCCCGACCCGGAACGTTACCTGCTGCAAGACTGGATTATCCATTTCCCAAACGGCGAGACGACCTACACCAAAAGTTGGACGCAGGCGAAAAGCTCCAACTGGCACAAGTTCCGTGCGGTCGACCAGGAGTGGGAGCGCACGCATTACCAGCGCCAGTCGACCATCTGCGGTGCGGTTCAGAGCGTCATAGAGAACGGGCGCAAGTCGGGCGCCGTATCTCGCTTCGATCCCGCATGGCTCAAAATTCTTCAAGTTCAACTCGGTGCTTATAAGCATGCCGAATTCGGTCTTGGCACATCGCTGATGCAGGCGCAGCGCTATGGCTACACACAGATGATCAACAGTGCTGTGTTGACCAACTCGTCCTACAAGCTGCGTTTCGCGCAGGATCTGACCCTCTATCTGAGCGAAATCGCTCTCGACGTGCCAGGCTTTGATGTGAATGCCGGAAAGAAACATTGGCTTGAGGAT
This sequence comes from Hyphomicrobiaceae bacterium, assembly GCA_041397645.1. NCBI lineage: Bacteria > Pseudomonadati > Pseudomonadota > Alphaproteobacteria > Hyphomicrobiales > Hyphomicrobiaceae > Hyphomicrobiaceae bacterium. The sequence continues at coordinate 14,082 of JAWKWE010000007.1, forward strand.
CCGATCTGGCAGGGTACCCGCCGTGCCGTCGAAACCATCATGGGGTCGCAAGATTATCTGGAACAGTATCTCGCAACCAATCTTGCCTTCGAGCCAATGATTGGAGAGCTCTTCCGTTCAGGATTTGTGATGCAGGTAGCGGCTTCGCAAGGAGATTTCATTACGCCGAGTGTCGTGTCTGCCGCGGAGGCCGACTATGAACGCAATCTCGCCAACACCGTTGAACTGATCCACACGCTGGTCACGGATGCGGAATTTGCTGCCCACAACCGGCAGCTTCTGAGCCAATGGCTGGACAAGCACGTCACTCTCGCCGCCGAAGCGGCCCAGCTGCTTCAGCCGATCTGGTCGCAGCCAAGGGTCAAGGTGGCTTCGTTCTCCGATGCCTACGAGTTGGCCAAGAGTCGGATCAAAACAATCTGCTCACAGACGGAACTCACCGTGCCGGCGGCGGTCGCCTGACCGCGCGGTCCCAGCCAGGCCAATCACACCCAATGCAAAAGGACAGGACGTCATGACTAACGAACACGCCAATATCTTCAAGTCGATGAAAGACATCCGTTTCGAAGACACGGTCTCGCACCAGTGCGGCGTGACCATGAATGACAGCGTCGAGGCGCGCGCCATCGCTGAAGTGATGGAGCAGAAACCCGGCATCGTCGTCACCTATCTTCCCGCCATGATCCGTGTCGACGGGGAAGGGAAGATAACGTTCATGATGGACGAGATCAGCGAGGCCCTGGGACGCCCCATGACACCGCATCTGTTCGAAATCTCCACCTCCACGCACTACGGCCGGATGGTGATGATCGACGAGAACAACGTCACGCTGTTCGGCGATATGAACGAGGCGATGCAATACATCACTTGATTAGACGCAAAATGAAACCGCAACTGATAGTCCGTTTGCGCGGCGGCCCCGACAAAGCGCAATCGAGCCCTGGGACGAGGAACGCGATATGTACAAAACAAAGTGCGGCGAAGAGATCTTCGTGATCGATGGCCACACCCATTTTTGGGACGGCAGCCCCGCAAATCACAAGAACGTCCATGGTAAGCAGTTCATAGACTGCTTCTACGCTTATCACTCAGGACTCAGCCCAAAAGAAGAAGTTTGGCCAAAGGAGAAGTTCGAGAAATACGACGCACAAACCATGCACGATGATCTCTTTGTGCACGGCTACGACGACATGGCCATCCTGCAGCCGACGTACCTCGGCGACTTTTACAAGGAGGGCTTCAACACGACCGAGCGCAACGCGATCTTGAAGGATCGCTATCCCGATCGCTTCATTCTCAACGGTGCATTCGATCCGCGCGACGGGACCAAGGGGCTGGAACATCTCCACGCGCTCGTCGAAAAGCACAAGATCCAGGGTGTCAAGCTCTACACCGCGGAGTGGAAAGGCGATTCAAAAGGCTACAAGCTGACGGACAAGGACAGCTACCGGTTCCTCGAGGAAGCTCAGAAGCTCGGCGTGAAGAACATCCATGTCCACAAAGGCCCGACGATCATCCCGCTCAATCGCGATGCGTTCGATGTTGCCGACATCGACGATGTGGCAACATCCTTTCAGGGCTTGAATTTCATCGTCGAACATTGCGGTCTTCCACGTCTCGATGACTTCTGCTGGATCGCAACCCAGGAAACGAACGTCTATGGCGGGCTTGCGGTTGCCATTCCATTCATCCATAGCCGCCCAGGTTATTTCGCTCATGTCATTTCCGAGCTTCTATTCTGGCTCGGCGAAGACAAACTTCTGTTCGGCAGCGATTACGGAATCTGGACGCCGAAGTGGATAATCGACAAGTTCATGGCCTTCGAGCTGCCTGACGACGTCGCTAAGGAAACCGGGGTTTCGCTGTCAATGGAAGCGAAAAAGAAGATCCTCGGGCTCAATGCCGCCCGCCTTTACAACATCGACATCGAGGCCCAAAAGCGCAAACTTGGTATCGCGAATAAGGTGGCGGCATAATGGAGGATGTTGAGTCCGGGTCGGCTACGGCGCAAGTATCCAATCGGCTAGACGACGTCTGGGAAAAGCTTAGCAGCGTCGTGGATCCGGAGCTGGACGAGCCTGTGACCGACATGAAGTTCATTAGCAGCGTCGATGTGGACGACGAACATGTCGTCCATGTCGGCTTCCGTCTGCCCACCTATTGGTGCGCGGCGAACTTCGCGTTCATGATGGCCGAGGATATGCGTTCGGCCATCATGGCGCTCCCGTGGGTCAAGGAAGCACGCATCGTTCTCGCCGATCACATGTATGCCGATAAGATCAACACCGGCATTTCGCAAGGCCACTCGTTTGCGGAAACTTTCGGCAGCGAAGCGAACGGTAATCTGGAAGAGGTGCGGCATACCTTCCTGGTGAAGGCGTACCAGCGCCGCCAGGAAGCGCTAATGCAGCATCTTTTGAAAATCGGGTTGCCGGTCTCGTGCGTGGCTTCCATGTCCATGCGTGAGCTGACCGACATTCGTCTCAAATCTGAGGGACGCACTCTCGTTAATCGCTATATCGAGAGACGCGACGTCGTCGGGTCATTCGACGATTGTTCGAAGGCGTTTCTGACCGCGGACGGACAAGAGATTGATCCCGATAGTATGATCGCCTATCTGGGCGCGCTTCGTCGCGTCAAAGCCAACGCTGAGTTCAATGGTGCCCTGTGCCGTGGACTTCTCGCGGTGCGCTTCGACATGGAAACCCCTCTCTCGGCGCGCAAACCACATTGCGACGCATCCAAGTCGGCTTCGGCCGAACCATAACAAGAAAGAGATACTTGGGAAGGAATAGCCATGGCAAAAATTATGTTGCATGACGAGGCGGCACGAGAGGCTTTGGGTCGTGGCGTCGCCAAGCTTGCACGCGCAGTCAGCGGAACGCTTGGTCCAAAAGGCATGAACGCCGTCATGGACCGTCCGGTCGGCACGCCGATCGTGTCGCGAGACGGCGTTAGCATCGCCAATGAAATCGAGCTTGAGTGTCCCTTCGAGAATATGGGGGCCCAGATCGTCCGCGAAGTGGCCGGGCAAACCAACGAGGTGGCCGGCGATGGCACGACCACGGCAACAGTCCTCGCCAACGCGCTTGTGCAGGACGGCCTCAAGTGCCTCTCCAAGGGGGCGAACGCTGTGGAGTTCGTCAACGGCCTCGAGTTGGCGGTCGCTCAAGTCGTAGAGGCCCTGAAAAAATCGGCGCGGCCCCTCCAGGGAAGCGCTGGACGGCAGGCGATCGCGACGATCGCGGCCAACGATCTCGCGCTCGGAGAAATGGTGGCGGAGGCCTTCGATCGGGCCGGCCCGCAAGGCATCGTCGACGTGCAATATGGTGTGGGGGTGCAAACACTGCTGGACGTGACGGAAGGCATGTCGTTCGACCGTGGATATCTCTCGCACCACATGGTGACCGACGTCGAAAAAATGCAATCGGTGCTGGACAACCCTTACATTCTCATGACGGATCAAAAGATCCAGTCACCTGACCAGCTTGCCACTGTCTATAATCTCACCGAGAAGACCGACCGCCCGCTGCTCATCATCGCAGAGGAATTGGCTCCCGCTGCTATCGTCGACTTGCTCGCCCGCCGCCAGAAATCGCGCCAACTTGTTTGTGCCGTCTACCCGCCCGAGTTCGGTCACTGGCGCAAGTCCATGCTTGAGGATATTGCAATTGCCACGGGCGGCCGTGTTATCGCGCACGACCTCGGGGGCAAGCTTGATAACTGCGAATTGGCGGACTTGGGCACCGCGCGGGAAGTGCGCGTTTCAGCCAATTTCACGATCATCACGGCCGGCGGCGGCTCTGCCGACAAAATCGAAGCGCGCCGGGAACAGATCAAGCGGCAGTACGACGCCGCACCCGAAAACGTCGAGCGAGACAAGTTCGTGGACAGGCTCGCCAAACTGTCCGGCGGTACGGCGATCATCTATGCGGGCGGTGCCACGCCCGTCGAGCAGAAGCGCAAAGTCCAGATTATCGAGGACGCAATCAATGCAACGCGAGCTGCGATAGAAGAAGGCGTCGTGCCCGGCGGTGGGGTCGCATTGGTTCGAGCGGCACCTACTCTAGATTCTTTGATCAACGACTTGGATGGCAGCACCAGAGAGGGCGCCGAGCTCGTTCAACGAGCGTTGAAGAAGCCGCTTGCGAAAATTGCATCGAACAGCGGATTGGACGGCGACGAGGTCGTTGCCAAAATCTCAAGGGCCAAGAATGGCGTCGGACTTGATGCGCGATCGGGGAAGGAGGTCGACCTGGTGCGCGCAGGCGTTATCGATCCGGTGAAAGTCTGCTACACGGCGCTGCGTAATGCAGGCTCTGTCGCGGCCCTCATTCTGACCACGCAGACGCTCGTTGCAAAGAAGCCCGACAACTTCGATCCAACCGCCGGCCCGGCTCTTGGGGGCGGCGCTGAGCGATTAGGTTTGGACTGACCGGCGTCTCTGAGGAAGTCAAAGCACGAGACTTTCGCTATTTAGCCATATGAGAGAGAAAAGCGATCAGCGCATCGACTTCTGCGTCCGGGAGGCTTGCCGCGTCGAACCCAACCATTTGCTGGTTAGGCCAAGTGCGGACAGCTTTCGGGTCGCGGATAACAGCCCTAATTCCCGACCGCGTCATATAGCTGGTAACATTCATCGGCTGGCCCAGATCGGGGCCCATATCGCCCTCTCCCGCACCTTTCATGCGATGGCAGGGCATGCAATTTTTTATGAATACCTTTTGCCCACGCCGCTCGACTGCAGCGTCCGCGAGTGCAGGATCGACAGCCAACTGAGGCCAACGGCGTACCGGATCTTCGACTCCCGTCAGCCCGACGAGCGCGAACGGCCACTGTTCAGTGCCGATGTTGGAGCGCTCCGGGTGCTCCCAGATGAGGTAGAACGGTCCGGCGCTCATGTCCCTGCCGGGTAGGTTCGGCCAAGGCGCGTCCGGATCCTCGACTGCTACCCAGGCTACCGCCCCGCCCGACGCCCCCTTAGCCACAAGCGGCATCGGTATCTGCGACACAAACCCATCGCTCGCCCGAGCTTCGATGGTATCGAAACCGGAGCTGGAGGCTTCTATCAATCCGAGCAGCGGCACCGCGCGGTAGGTCATGGCGCGGTGGTACGACACGTCGTCGGGCAACGAAAGCGTTGTCGCATCGGCTCTTGCCAGCAGTTCGGGCGCGGTGATGCGCCGCGCTTCGCCACCAAAGGATAGAGTCAAAACGCGCTCGGCGGCCGACGCGGATGAAACGTCAAAGCCCCACACCACAAGAAGTATCAAAAGTCTGATGCACATAAGGATGCCCAGTGTAGATCGCCGGTTTAAGCGAAACAGCTTCGGTTATATTGCAGCCCGCTTCCGAGCTTTGGAAGGTAAGCGCATTCGCATTATCCCGCATCTTGTTTCCGACGTGTGAATTCTTGAACGTAAGCGGTCATAGCTCTGGAAAAATCGACGGTTCATTTTTCGCGCCGCATATGGCGCGGATCACCAGCGAAGCGGGGGGCTGCGGAACCCGATACTCATTTTTTTCGGGGATGGGTCCAGCGGCACGCGCTTCCTTACGCAATCGGCTCAATCTTTCGATAGGGCCTGATGGGGTAATTGATGTAAGCTACTAATAGGTCGTTCGACGGGGCGATGCCGATTATTGCGCTGATCCCCACGCACTAGGCTTGTCGCCAGCCCCGCTGTGTCGAGGAAGCCGATTGATGGCAGTGTAGCGTAAGCTTTCATCTTCGACGTGATCCCGATGTCATCTGGCGAAATCGTTGCCTGGGGAAACCATCAATGCTTACTGCCCTGAAGCTGAACCCTAGCGGCTTATACCGCCACCTTCCGTTAGAGCCGCATCATATGACGGATGCCGTTACGCGCGTGGAGGATTCCATCGTCCTCTGCCATCTCGGCGTCCCCCGCATTGCGGCAGAGGATTGGGCACTGAGCATCTCAGGTTTAGTTCGCAAACCGTCTGTTCTACGCTTTCAAGACTTACTCGCAAGGCCGCACACGCGCATCGAAGCGGTCCACCAATGCGCCGGAAACCCCCTACAGCCGGACGCTCCGTCCCGCCGTGTATGTAATGTCGTTTGGAGCGGCGTACGGCTTGCGGAGCTCATAAGAGACTGTGAGCCACAGCCCGAGGCAAAGTTTGTGTGGTCGCGGGGGGCCGACTACGGAATCTTCGAAGGTGTCCATTGCGACACTTATCTCAAGGATATTCCGCTCGTGCGCTTAGCAGACGACGTCCTGATTGCTCTTGAGATGAACGGGGCACCGTTGCGAGCCGAAAATGGATTTCCGGCACGCCTAGTCGTGCCTGGCTTTTACGGCACGAACAGTGTCAAGTGGATCACCAACATTGAGCTAGCCGATCATCGCGCTCCTGGGCCATTTGTCACTCGATGGTATAACGATCCGGTGCGCGATCAGAGTGGCAGCTTCACGGGCAAGACCACTCCCGTATGGTCGATCGCGCCGCAATCCGTGATCGTCCGCCCCGTGCCCAATGAAGTGCTCGATGTCGGGACTGAGATCAATGTCTGGGGCTGGGCTTGGGGCGATGGCGGCATAAAAACAATTGAGCTTTCTTTCGACGCCGGCATGAGCTGGCGACATGCCGCAATTGTGCCGGGCGCAAGCCGTGCTTGGCAACGCTATTCGCTAGCCTGGACGCCGGACAGCGCGGGGGAGCACTGCATTATGGCTCGCGCGACTGGTGCAGGTGGCTCAGTACAGCCGCTGGATGGCGCGCGAAACGCCATCCACCACGTCCACGTCGTTGCTGTTCATGGCCCTGCTTCTATTCGATAGCCGCCAGGTGGTCGGTGATCGCCTTGGCATCGCTGCTAAGGCGCACCGCGCGTCGACATGCAGCCGGATTGAAAAACCGCGATCCGAATTTGGCCGCTTCGATGGGTATCGCTGCCCTGTTCCACGACCGGGGCCGTTGATTGGCTGCTCTATTACTAAGACTGCTCATAACGCTTCGCAGACAATGCACGCGGTTCAGGCTAAAAGTCAGATATCCACCTACTTTCTTGGAATGGTTTTGAGGCTCATGACGATAAATGCGACATCCCAAGCTGCGCTCATATTAGTTGCAATTGTGGCCATCTGCGCTGGACTTTATTCTGCGAGCGCGGTCTTCGCTCCTTTGACATTTGCCCTTCTCATCATAGCCATTTTGCAACCAGTTCAAAGTTGGCTGCAATCGGCCATGCCGAAGACCATTGCCCTCGCGATCACAACCGTGGTGCTTCTTGTAGGGTTTTTGGTGGCCAGCGCTTTGATCGCCTGGACATTGGGAAGGGTCGGGCACGCCATCGCCGACGACACCGCGCGCTTTCAATCGATGTACGACCAGTTGATAGCCTGGCTTGACGGACACGGCATTGCCGCATCGACGCTTTGGACGGAGCACATAAACGTCGGCTGGCTTATTCGTCTGTTTCAATCGGTGGTAGCTCGCGTCAACACCACGATGAGCTTTTGGCTTGTCGTCCTGGTCTACGTCACGCTCGGTCTCTTGGAGGTGGGCGATTTCGAGGTCAACGCCGGTAAAATCAAGGATAAGAACGTTGCCCATGCTCTAATCAACGGCACTAAAGAGAGCGCACGAAAGCTGCGTTCGTACTACGTGGTCCGAACGAAGATGAGCGTGATAACGGGCTGCTTGGTATTTGCCGTCGCCTACGCGGTTGGGCTTCCACTAGCGAAGGAATGGGCCATCCTGGCCTTCCTATTGAACTACATTCCTTTTCTTGGTCCGCTTATCGCAACCATGTTTCCGACGATCTACGCAATCGCAGAATTCCAGTCCTGGCAAGTTCCGCTGTTTATTTTTGTCTCTCTCAACGTAGTCCAGATTGCAATTGGCAGCTTTTTGGAGCCGCGCGCATCTGGCTCACTGCTGTCAATCTCTCCTCTGCTCGTTCTCTTTTCGGTGTTCTTCTGGGCCTACATGTGGGGAATATTCGGCGCCTTCATAGGTGTGCCAATTAGCATTGCAATCCTCACTTACTGCGACCAGACCGATTCGACGCGATGGGTCGCTGATCTTTTCGGCGGCGATCGCCAGGCCAGACCCTAGGGCTTCTCCGCAGCAGGCGATCCGCGCGCCATTCTACTTGGACGGACTGGCGTCGAACGTCGGCTCGGATCCTCTCGGCAGAGCCGCACGAATACGTTCTGAGAAATCCGGCGCACCAGCTGCAGCCTGCGCTGCGGAGTTTATCAACGAACTGCGACGCAACTCGTCAAACGACAGTGACGTGTCTACGCGGCCGGAATGATACAGATAGCTATCGATCAGTCCATTCAGCAAATGACGAATATCGAACCGCCCACGTCGCCCAGCGGCGTTCGCGTAGCGGATGATGTTGATGGTGCAGCTGTTGGTCAGCAGATGATAGAACTCGGGATGATCGGCCAACTCGTTGATGCGCTTTAAGTAGACCATGAAGAGACGCTGCGCATCCTCAGGCGACGCATTTAGGTGGTAGAGGTAGACCTGTTCGCCGCGATGGCTTGCTCGAAGTCCCACCAAATCTCGCTCTTCGCCAACGACATAAATCAATTCGAACTGTTTGAAGAGCGACGCGAGCGGGTCGAAAGACTCACCAACCTCTGGTCGGGTTTCTATGGAGATACTGACTGGCTCGGCGTCGTCGAATATGAAGCTGACGAACGTGTGGGCGACCCAGCCCTCTCGCCAGTACGAAACATAGAAGTCGAGCCCCTTTAAATGCGAAAGCTTCACATCCCGATCTATGTAGCGCACTGTGAAGTCATTCCGGCTGCGATAGTCAAAGTCGCGAACGCTTGTGAGATGTATGTTATCGCCATCGATGGATGCACGGGGCATTACTGCAACTTCGGGGCGCCAGGGACGGTCATGTGACGGCGGGATGAAGATCCACCACGCGACAACAGCCGAGAAAAGCGCCAGAAAAGTTACTTTGGCAACCTTGCTGTGTGATAGCCAGAGCGTCCAAATCGAAATGCCGGCAAATGCGATTGCCAACACCATTCGCAACGTGTGCGACGGCAAATTGGAATAGTAGATCGCAAGGCTGGCCCAGAGTGCCACCAAAAACAGTATTAAGTTCCACAGCCCACGGCCTAGAAACCTTATGAGGTTTAACAACATGCTCTATGCCCCGATTTGGGGCTGAGGGCGCCGTACAATGGCAAGCCCAATTACAGTCGGTCCGCGCGCAACGTCTGTCATGATGCCTGAGTTCAAATGCCGTTCAATTCCGCCCATCCATACCACATAATCTGGATGCCGATGCAGAGCAGTATGAAGGCCATCAGTCTCGTCAAGACAAGCATGCCAACATCGCCGAGCCAGACCACAACTGAGGTCGAGTTTTTGAAGATAAGGTACAATGCGAGCGAGACCAGGGCTGCTCCGGCGACGGCCACGAATACGCCGGCGACGTAGAGCGCAGGAGAAGATGGGATCTGTGCCCCAAGCGCAATCGCTGCTGCAATCGTTCCGGGTCCGGTCGTCAACGGAAACGTAATCGGAAAAAAACTTCGCCTCACCACTTCGGCATCCGACATTTCGTAGGTTTTTTCGGCCGCTCGAGCGTGGACCTCGTCTTCTTCAGAGTTGTGAAGCAGGCGCCAGGCGGTCGAAGCCACGAGCAATCCTCCGCCGATACGAACAACGGGAAGCGAAATGCCGAAAATGGCAAGGACGTAGGTGCCAATCAGCATCGAGGCCACGATGACGAACCAACTGTTGATGGCAACTTGCCTCGCAAGGCGAGCGGCAAGATTGCTGTCTTTGCCCACCGTGGTCACAAAGATGGGTGCGGTACTCAGTGGGTTGATAATTGGCAGCAAGGTCACCGGAACAAGCAGCAGTGATTTCACGATGGGAATAAACAGACCTTCCACGTAATCTCCTCGTGCCCAAAATTGGACGTTCCGAACATCTTAGGACATGCCCTTCTTGCAGTCACAAACCTGCAGCTCGGCAGATGGCTCAGAGCCCGAATTGGACTTGGCGCATCGAAAACGGATGCTTAGCCGCAACGATGCCTAAAGACCCGCCAATCACGGCAAATGCCGTTGCGCCAACGGAGGCATCGGCGGTGCGTATGGAGGTATCTCCTGCAGTGTACCTTCTCTAGGCCACTCGCATCTGTCGTCATGAATTTTGGCATGCTCAAAGCAGAAGAGACGTTCGCGTGAGCTGGCGGCTGTCCGCACATTACGAGGAAAACTGCGGCGAGTGCGAAAGAGATGTGACGAAGGTCCATGCTGTCCTCTCAAGGTACGCTGCAAAGTTTCGACAAGTTCGCTAACGTGCCATTGGCTGTAAAAAATGTTGCTGGAAGCCTTTGAGCCCAATGGCTCAATTTCCAGTCACCGACAGCAATGCTCACCGCAGTGAAGCCCGATGAGCATTGCTAGCGCTAGCAGATCACTTACAGGTGCAATTGACGTCAGACGGACCTTTGTCCTCGGTGTTGCCGCCTGTGCACGTGGCGGTCTTCCCTTCCGGGCAGGTCACTGAGCACGATTGAGTTTTGTCCGCGCTGTTTGCCGAGCACGTGCGCAGTTCGGCGGCGCTGGCCAAATTGAAGCTCAAGCTTGCAATGGCGATTGATGACGCGATGACGAAGAATGTACGCATGGACTTCCTCCAGTATAAATGCCATTGTTTCATTTGAAATAAGTCTGTTCTGACGGCTCAATAAAATACAATGGGCAACCAGCCTCCTTAGGCTCAGACAAATAGACTTTTAGCTATTAGCGATATCAACAGCAAGAGTGACCAACGATGGCGTTTCCAGTCTGCCTTTTTCGGACGGTTTCAGACTTGAAACGTTACACCGGATCCTGGAATACCCGCTGAGATTATTGTGCCTGAACCAACGCGAGCGAGTTTTAGTAAATAGCGACCACAGAATGTGGCGTGCAACGACTATCTTCGAACAACATACGTGCATCTTCCCGCCTCCAGCTGTTTTTTTAGATATGTCGGATTGACTGAAGAGCATTGTTGCTGTTCAAGATATACAGACGCTTGTTATATTGAGGCCGATATAGTCCGCAGCTTGTTGAGCGTTGGAGGGTAAGGATGGCTTCGCAGGTGCTGCCGGTCGATCCTGAGAAAATTGCCGCCCATCGGGGATGGTTTCTCGCCCTTGGCGTAGCATTGGTCGTCCTCGGAACTGCAGCTGTCTTATTTCCATTCTATGGCAGTTTAGCCGGGGTACGGATACTCGGTTGGATCATGTTGTTCAGCGGTATCGCGACGGCCGTTCACGTGCATCGCGCCGGCGGCTGGGGGCTTGCTCTGTTGCAGGTTCTGATTGCGATCGCCTACACCGCCGCAGGTGTTTGGCTTCTTTCGAATCCTCTCGCAGGTGTTGCCACGTTGACTTTCGTCCTCATCGCGATGCTGCTGGTGCAAGGGATAATCTCAGTGATCGAGGCCTTCCAGATACGGCCCACTCAAGGGTGGGGATGGGTGCTGATCAGTGGGATCGCCTCCATCATCCTTGCCATCATGCTGAAGATGGAACTTCCAAGTTCCGCATTATGGGCAATCGGAATGCTAGTTGGAGTGAGCCTTGTCATTCACGGATGGTCGTTCATCGCGATGGCTCTTGGTGCACAAAAGAAGCCAGCATCAGGTTAAATGAGTAGGATTGCGAACAATATAGAGTCGTTGTCGCCGTTCGAATAGGTGCTGCTTTGCAAAGCGATGATCGTGACCTGCCGAACCACTCCACCGCCCCGCTCACAACAACGCTTCTTAAATCGCACGATCTCGAACAACATCGATCGCCGCGGCTAGGTCCGCGGTTTCTGTTGTCGCGATCGCGTGGTGCGGCGCTCATTGCATTGGCCATTTCCGCCGCACTCTGCGGGGGTTGCAACCCAAGTGATGAAGATGCGGAGGTGGTGGCCCGGCCCGTGCGCGTTATCACCGTCGCGGATCGACCTTCGGGCGAAGTCGTTTCCCTATCAGGTGTGATCGAAGCGAAAACTGAGGTCGACCTTGCGTTCCGCATCGGCGGACGCTTGATCAATCGCTTGGTCGGGGTTGGCGATCGGGTGGAAGCTGGACAGCTCGTGGCTCAACTAGATCGTGAAGACGAGGAGAATGCCGTACGCGCCGCTGAGGCGAACCTCTCGGCCGCCGAGGGGCAGTTCATCGAAGCTGAAGCGAATTACGGGCGCCAGCAGCAGTTGCTCAGTCGGGGTCACACCACACGTCAACGCTATGATCAGGCCGTCCAGACGTTGAATACCTTACGTTCACAAGTTGATGCCGTCACCGCACAGCTTGCAACCGCAAAGACACGCCTCAATGATACGAACCTCTATGCTGATGCTCCCGGAGAAGTTACGGCGCGCGGCGCAACAGCCGGGGAAGTGGTTACCCCTGGTCAAATGATTGTGCGGGTGGCCAGAAAGGATGGGCGCGACGCTGTATTTGACGCTCCATCTAGTTTTATTTCGCGCGGATCCCAAAATGCGGTCATCGACGTCGCCCTCTCGATCGATCCAAGCGTGACGACCACAGGACGGGTGCGAGAAGTAGCGCCGCAGGCCGACGCACAAACAGGGACCTTTCGCGTTCGCGTCGGCTTGAAAGATACCCCCACGGATATGCGATTGGGGTCGAGTGTCGTTGGCAGGTTGAAAATGGAGGGCGTGGCGGGCGTAGCTATCCCTGCCAGCGCTCTAACGCGGTCGGACAGCACTCCATCCGTCTGGGTTTACGATGCGGCTGCCGGCACGGTATCGCCCAGGCCTGTTGAGGTGTCGGTCTATCGAGCAAGCGAAGTCATCGTATCGGGCGGACTGTCGGCAGGCGATATCGTGGTAACTGCTGGCGTCCATAGTCTGCGACCCGGCCAAAAGGTGCGTCTTCTCGGGCAGTCGTCATGATTGGTCCTAATCTGTCAGCATGGTCTGTCTCGCGCCGGTCTCTCATCGTGTTTTTTATGTTGGTCGCCGTTGTTGCCGGCATCAGCAGTTTTATCAAACTGGGGCGCGCCGAGGATCCCGTATTCACGATCCGGACAATGCTCGTCCGCGCAATCTGGCCAGGTGCTACCCTTCCCGACACGCTCAACCAGGTTACGGAGCGTATAGAGCGCAAGCTTCAAGAAGTCAGTCACGTCGATGTCGTTCGCAGTTCTACCCGCAGCGGCGATACGACGATTTTTATCGATCTCAAGGGTGGCGTGACATCGCGCGATATTCCCGCAATCTGGCAGGAGGTTCGCAACAAAGTCGGCGACATTCGGCATACGCTACCGCCAGGCGTGCTTGGACCGTTCTTCAATGATGATTTCGGCGACACATTCGGTTTTATCTACGGGTTCACGGCCGACGGCTTCTCTCACCGCGAGTTGCGTGATTACGTGGAGGATGTGCGTTCAAAGCTTCTCACGTTACCCGATGTTTCGAAGATCGAGATCCTTGGCGCTCAGGACGAAGAAATCACGATTGAATTTCGTCATGACCGGGTGGCTGCGCTTGGCATTGACTACCCCGCTCTTTTGTCGGCAGTTGCAGCTCAAAATGTTGTAAGACCATCCGGCGTCATCCGAACGGGGCAGGAAAATGTGGCCTTACAGGTATCGGGACAATTCGATAGCGAAGCCGACATCCTCCAAGTCAGCATCAATTTGGGCAATCGCGTCGTAAAGTTGGGGGACATCGCTGATGTTGTACGCGGCTATTCAGATCCACCCTCCCCGCTGTTTCGCGTGAACGGCCACCCTTCGATCGGTCTTGCAATTGCGATGCAGGATTCCGGCGACATTCTTGCCCTGGGCCGCAACATCAAGACTATGATGGCGAAGATCACCCAAGACCTGCCGCTCGGGATCGAGCCCGTGCTCGTCGCGGATCAGGCCGTGACCGTCGATGATGCTATTAACGAATTCACGACGTCTCTTTGGCAGGCAATCGCCATTATTCTCTCCATCGGGATGTTGATGCTTGGGCTGCGACCCGGCGCGGTCATCGCCGTATCGATTCCACTCACTCTAGCCATCGTGATGATCGTGATGGATGCGGTGCACATCGACTTGCATCGCATCTCGCTCGGGGCCCTGATCATCGCACTTGGGTTGCTCGTCGACGATGCCATGACAACAGTCGACGCGATGTTGCGCAGGCTTGACGTCGGAGAAACCCCAGAGGCTGCCGCAAGCTTTGCCTACGCTCATCTTGCCGCTCCCATGTTGACCGGAACGCTGGTGACGATCTCCGGTTTCGTGCCGATCGGCTTCGCGCAGAGTTCTGCCGGTGAATATACGTTCTCTATTTTTGCAGTCGTCGCTATCGCACTTCTGGTTTCATGGCTGGTTGCTGTTGTCTTCGCGCCCGTAGTGGGCGCTGCTATCCTGAAGCCGTCGAGCAAGGCAGATCAGAAAGTCGATGAGGAGTCTGGCGCTGTTCTTCGCACATACCGCAGGCTTCTCGATTGGTCGCTCGCCAATCCACTGCTTACGGTTGCTGCTGTTCTGGGACTATTCATTCTGGCTATTGGCGGTCTAAGGTTCGTTCCCCAACAATTCTTCCCTGCATCTGACCGGACCGAACTGCTCGTCGACCTGACGCTCCCGCAGAGCGCATCCTTGCGAGCCAGCGAGGACGTGACAAGGCGGCTTGATGCCGAATTGGCCAAAGACCCGGATGTCAGCCGGTGGAGTTCGTACGTCGGCCGTGGCGCAATCCGATTTTATCTCCCCCTCAACGTTCAACTTCCCAACGATTTCTTTGCACAGCAAGTTATTGTCGCGAAAGACGTCGCCGCTCGCGACCGGTTGCAAAACAAGCTGGAGAAACTTCTAGCGGAAGATTTTCCTGATCTTGTAACCCGTGTCTATCCACTTGAGCTTGGTCCTCCAGTAGGCTGGCCGGTTCAGTACCGGCTTGTTGGACCAGACGTCGATAAACTGCGTGACCTGTCGGCCGATTTGGCCAATGTCGTGGCATCGAATCCCGAGACTCGCCGGGTAAGCTTCGACTGGAACCAGCCTGCACGAAGAATGGTGATCCGGATCGACCAGGATCAGGCCCGTAGGATCGGATATTCCAGTGAGGCGCTGGCGGGTGTTCTAAACACTATCATCAGTGGCACAAGAGTGACGCAACTGCGCGACGGCATCTACCTCGTCGATGTGGTGGCGCGGGCAAGTCAAGAAGATCGCGTTGCGCTGGACAACCTACAGACCCTGCAAGTTCCGCTGCCGAACGGGCGAACAGTTCCGCTCGCGCAGTTTGCCACGTTCGTAGCGGACCAAGAGCAGCCCGTCGTCTGGAGAAGGGGGCGCATACCGACGCTGACAGTTCAAGCGGATGTAGCTCCTGGCGCATTGGCCGAGGGCATCGTTTCAGACCTTGAAGCGCCGATTGCTGAACTGAATTCTCGCCTTCCGGCAGGCTATCGCATTGAACTTGGAGGCGTTGCCGAAGAAAGCGCCGACAGCCGTGCGTCGGTTCTCGCGGTCGTCCCTTTCATGATCATCTTGATGCTGATACTGCTGATGCTTCAACTTCAGAGCTTCCAGAGCCTCGCAATGGTCGCGTTGGTCATGCCGCTTGGGTTGATCGGCGTGGTCGCCGCGCTGGTAGTCGTTCAAAAACCTCTCGGGTTCGTGGCGGTTCTGGGTGTTCTGGCGTTACTCGGAATGATCGCAAAGAACGGCGTTATCTTGATCTCGCAGATTGAAGAGGAACGGCGCAGTGGTGCATCCGTAAAAGACGCGGCGGTAAATGCTGCGATGTCGCGCTTTCGTCCGCTCATGCTCACGACACTGTCAACAGTCCTTGGGCTGGCGCCAATCGCGCCGACCGTTTTTTGGGGACCAATGGCGTTCGCCGTTATGGGGGGGCTGTTGGTTGCGACGGTACTCACGCTCATCTTCCTTCCAGTGATCTACGTAGCGTGGTTCGACTGGAGGGGTGCCGATAACAAGCCTGTCCCAACGGCGAGAGCGTGACGACAATCGACAGACTTTCTCGGCTGGCAGCCATGAAGGTGTAGCGGCTGTCGTCTATCATTGCGGTTTTACATATTGCATCGTCGGAAGCATTATTTGCCTAGCCAGAGATAGCGTAGACCGCCAGCCGCAACGTACAGTGTTATGAAATAGTACAGAATGTACAAACTATAGGTCCGGCCATTCCCTGTATAGATCGTGCGTGCGCGCATGGCGAGGCCGTCGGTGGCCATAGCGACTTCGCACCAGAACGCTTTTGCCCATGCAGGAGTAAGGATGCCAAATATGGATTTGCAAAAATCATAGAACCGCTTCATCGGCGATATATCCCGAGCGATCCGGCTGATTATATTTTTGAGCATGTCGGAGTTCTGGAGAAACCAGAACAACCCGAACAACAATGCTGAAACCGCCAAGGCGAACAGCATGAATGGAATCGGGTTCCAAGTGCCATAGATCATTTCTAACGACATGCCTTCCCAAACCAGCGTCGATGCGAATTCAGCGTCGATCGCGCGAGAGACCGGCTCGATCAGCAACTTCGGAAAGAACGACATAACTATGATGCCAGCCACCAGTAGAGCCTGCGATGTGAGTAGTGCGGCGGGCGCCTCCTTGACAGCCGCCTCCTCTGGCGGGCCTTGCCCAAAGAAAATCGCCCCAATGAATCTCACCATGTAGAGTAAGCCGATAAAGGTCGCCAACAACGTCATCAGGGCCGGTCCGTACCAACCCTTCTCCATCATGGCGCTCAACAATAGCCACTTACCCCCGAAGCCGACGAATGGCGGCAGGCCGGACATCGCTAGAATAGCTATGGAGGCGGCGGCAAAAGTCAGCGGCATTTGGCGAGCAAGCCCACCAAATTCTGAAAGCCGCCGCCGCCCCGTTCGGGCAATAAGTGCCGCCGCGACGAGAAACAATATCCCCTTCACCATGAGGTGGTTGGCCACGAGGTACAACGCGGTGACCCAGCCCAGATGGCTCATCAACGCAATTGCCGCTACGATATAGCCAAGCTGGCTCATACTAGAATATGCCAACATTCGCTTTATATCGTCCTGGCAAACCGCCATCATCGCAGCCGCGAGCGTGGTAAGCATCCCAATCCAACCGAGTACATGGGCCAGCTGCAAACCAACTTCGGAGCGGATGGCAACATAAGTTCCGACCAGTAGTCCGAATATCGCAACCTTGCTGATAACCGCCGAGAGCAGTGCCGATACGTCGTCATCGGATGAAGCATAGGCGCCGGGCAACCAAACATGGACGCCGAGCGTACCGGCCTTGATCAAAAACCCAATGGCTAACAGCATGAAGACTACAGCGCCACTTGGACCAACGGTGCGTAGTGCGCTTAGAGAATAGCTTGCGCTATCGGCTTTTAATATTGCAAACCCCGCAAGCAGGAAGAAGGCCGCGAAAAGCGAGAACAGCAAAAACGGCAAAGCGTGTTGTTGGACGTCTCGGCTTCGAAGAATCAGGAAATAGGATGAAAGAGTGATCAGTTCCCAAATGAAGAAAAACTCAAGCGTGGTCGCAGCACGTGGCAGAGCGGGAAGTGAAAGCAAGAGGACTGCCAAAAGTGGATAGAAGCCTGGTCTTTCTTCGGACCGGTAGAGCGATCCTATGGATACGACAACGCCGCCCACCAGAAGCAGGAACGCAAATATTCCATTCAGTCCGGTTACGTCCCGAATAAGCCAACCGCCACCCAGGAGCGCGAGCGCCAAAACGGCCAAACCTTGAATCTGGGTTGGGCTCCAAGCAAGCGCGAGAACGAGAACGCCCGCGACAAGCGGTATCGCCACCCAGATTGCTGTTTGCCCAACGACAGCGGCAGCAATGATGCCGCCTATGACAAGCAGTGCCGCCATCGCGTAAATGGGAAGCAGCGCACCGAGGTTGGCTGGCGCACTTTCTAATTCGTCAGAACCATGCAGCGTCTGTCCAAACCACTTAAACAAATAGGCAGCTTCGAGAAGGGAACCTAGAAGGATGAGTGTAATCCAGGCGTAGCGTTCATCCTGCGCCAGGATCATCACAAGTTGCCACTTGGCCCAAAAACCTGGAAACGGCGGGAAGCCCGAAATTGCGGCCAATAGGATACCGAGCGTCGCCAATGTGAGCGGTTGTTTCTTAATTATCGACCAATCTTGCAATCGCTTCTTGCCGACGTAATCCGCCAGCCAGAAAAGCCCCACTTTCGCAAAGAGGTGGTTGGCAAAAAGTCCGCCGACGACCAGAAGCGAAGTCTCGCTATCAGCATTGGCCAGACGCAGAAGGCAAGCGGCGCTCGTCAGCAGGCCTATTTGGCCGATGGAGGAATAGCCAAGCAGGCGCTTCGCAGTCGTCTGCTGCAGACCGATCAGATTGGAAACGACAAATGTTAGAACGCCAGAAGCGGCGATGAGCTCCAATTGGTCATCGAACAACGGCAGCAGCTTGAACAGAGCAAAGAAGACTCCGGTAGAAACACCTCCGGAGATCAGCGCCGCGACGTCACCTCGCGCGGTTTCATAAACATCGAGTCCCCATCCATTCGCAGGAAAAGGCTTCAGCTCCAGTAGTAGGCTGGCGAGCAGGAAAATGAGTGCCGCGAACCCTATAGGGCCCACGATCGCCTCCTTGCTGGCGATCAGTTCGTCGATATTCAGCAACCCGACTGTGACATATAGAAAAACAGTACCAATCAGGAAGAAGTTGGAAGCAAGCACTGTGGCCATGATGTATTTAAAAGTGGCCGACAGCGCCGCGGACGAGCCCTTCAGGCTCAGAAGTCCATAAGTGGCAACCGAAACGATTTCCAGAAACACAAACAGATTGAAAAGGTCGCGGGTCATCACCATGCCCTGGATGCCCATGACCAGAAGCAAGTAGATTAGAATCGTCCCATATTTTTCGCGCAAGAAGTAGTACGCGCCGATCAATCCCACCAGATTGACGCTGAAGGCGAAGAAGGCCTCATTGAGACTGACACGGAGATTGATCGCGTAAGGTGGCTTTGCCCCTCCGGTCAAAATCTCGATGGGTGCCGCTCCGTGCAGCTGTTGGAGCAACGAAATGCCTGTGATCGCAGTCATCGCGGCGAGAACACAGATAAATGTGCTCGCGACCCAACGGCCCCCAAGGCGGTTCAATAGCGGGATGAGAAACGCACCGCCTAGCCCAATAATAAATATGTTCTGAGGATGAAGAAGACCATCTACCATTTCGATTCCGTGAGGGCGTCAATCGACAGAGTCTTTTTCGCGTCGTACAGCCGGATGGCGTAGGCCAACATGATCGCAGTGACCGCCAAGCCGATCACGATGGCAGTTACGACAAGCGCGGAAGGTATAGGATCAACCGCACGATGCGGCGCATCAGCTAGGCTCAAAGCACTGTCGATAATCGGCGCTGTTCCACCGGTCACGTAACCGATCGCGACGATAACGATATGGCTTCCGGTGCCCATCAATGAAAATGAAATGATGATCCGCAGAATGTTGCGGTGGGTAAGCACGCCCCAAAGGCCGATCAGGATGAGAAGAAAGCCTGTCGTCAGAACCACACTTGAAATCATAGAGGTATCCTCCCGCTTCCCTCACCGTCTCTGGCGGCCTAAGTGCGAAACTTGGCGACTATCACGCTCAACTCGCTGCCCACCTTGATACCAAGCAGGAGCGACAAGATTGGAATTGCGCCCGCGCTGAAGAATGCGCCGAGCTGTCCTAGCGGCAACGTTCTGGTGTCCAAGAACCCGCCAGCAAATATCAGCCCCGCAATTCCTACAACGACGAACAAGACTCCTGCCACCGACTCCAACACGCTTAGTAGTTCGACATCGACCTCAAATTGCGCGTCGGCCAAAACCCACAAAATAACGCATGAGGCGAGAACCGCTCCGCCCTGAAAACCTCCACCTGCGGACAAATGTCCGTTCATGATGATGTAAGCGGCGAAAATCGCGATTAGGGGAGTGAGGATTCGGCTGGCCGTCTGCACTATTTCAGAGGCCGGCCTTCCAGGCTGCCGCGAATCCTCAATGCCCGATTTGTTCTGATACCCAAGAACCAGACCAACAGCGGCCGCCACTATAAACAGCACGGCCACCTCACCTAGTGTATCGAAGGCTCGGTAGTGGAGCAAAATTCCGGTGATGACGTTAGTTGCACCGAGTTCTCGCGGGACCAAATCCGTGTAATTGCGGGCGAGAGGACGAAGAGTTTCACTGGGCGAGTGGTTGAGGGCAACGCTCGCAAATACCAGCCCAAAGAAAATCACCGCAAAGGCGATAGAAGTTCGTTGCATTACAGCTCATTCCTGCTCATCGCTTCGGCATCACGAAGTGCGTCAATACTGGAATTCCCCGCCATTGGAATGCGGATGAAGTGCGCGGCCCTTGCCAGGGCATGTGAAGAGGCGGGATTGGTCATCCATACAAAGTAAATGATGAGAACCAATTTCAAGGTCCAGTCTGGATGATAGAAGGCCACTCCCAGAAGCACGAGGGTGTTACCGAGGGTTGAAGCCTTTGTGCCGGCCTGCATACGCGTATAGGCATCCGGCATCCGCAGCATCCCGAGGCCGGCGGAGAAATGAAAGAAAGCACCAATCAAAATCAGAATGCTTCCGATTAACTCCGTCATGTTCACTCCTTTGATCCAGACGTTTTGCGGATGGCGTAAAGAAAGATCAGAACGGATAGGCCCGAGCCGATGGATGCCTCGGTCATTGCGACGTCGGGCGCACCCAAAATGACATAGCAAACCGCTGCGAATAGGCCCGCAAGCCCTCCGCTGATCATCGCTAGAAGTGTATTTTTTAGGCCGACCGCCAGAAACGCACTGATGACAATGCTGGCGCAAAGAAGATAGACGAACGGTTCAAGCATGGCGCTAAAGTCCGCGTTCAAGATACCTAGCGATGGCAAGGACACCGAGGAAGCTCAAGACGCCATACACCAGCGCCACATCGAGATAAATAAAGCGGTCCGCGACATGGGCGTAGATAGCGATGAGCGATATGGAAATAACGGTAAGCATGTCTATCGCGGCAACACGATCGACAGACGTTGGGCCCCTAACTAGACGCACAACGCCCAATAGAACGCCCAACAGGATAAAAGCCCCAGCAAGAGCTAGCAAATAATCAGCCAAAGGTCTTCTCCAATTGCTCCTCGAAAGGACCTGCAATCAGGCGTGTGGCTTCCTCCAGATCACTCGTTTCCAGATCGAGGCAATGGACAAACAGACTATCGCCCTCAATATCAACGACGAGTGAACCGGGTGTAAGCGTAATCGAATTTGCAAGCGCCAAACGGCCAACGGGGGTTTTTAGTTTGGTCTTGATCTTGACGATGCCGGGGTTGATTTCTATGCGAGGCGAATAGACGTAACGCAGCATGTTGACGTTCGCCCGTGTGAGCTCAGCCAAGAAAATCCCAGTGTATGAGATGAAATGATAAAGACGGACCGGATGCGCGACTACATCCTGCCATACCCCCGCTTTACGCGTGAAAGCGAATGCCAGCCCACCCGAAATTACAACACCCGTGATCACAGGCTCAATCGCAGCGCTGGAGTTCAGAAAAATCCAAATTGCAGTCAGAAGCGCGGCTAGTACAATAAACCCGCTGCTGCGTGACGGTTGTCCCTGTTGGTCGCCTGCCATCCCAATGCACCTATTCCAAAGCCATGGCGCTCGCACCGACGACAGTTGATGACTAATGCAAAACCGTACTTGCGTGCGCCCTTGCGGCGCTCCCAAGCCATCTAAGACGTTAACTTCAACGATACTCCTTTTTTATGGGCTATCACAGAGAGCGTAACTACTCAATTTGATCTGTGACCACCCGACTCTGCCGATTCGGATGGAAACGCGATACCAAACTCTGCATACATCTGCTGCCGCCATCGCAATGATAGGCTGCTCCGATGGGCTTCGGCGTGTCATTGTCAACGAGATAGTCGACTTATTGTTTATAGCTCAGCATGTGTGGATATAAGAGGGATTGTTAATGCCTATTGCTCGCGTTGAATCCTCTAGTGAACCTCTTCTTGTTGATTTAGCTCTTCAGGGCGGTGGGTCACACGGCGCCTTTACATGGGGCGTACTCGATCGCCTGCTAGAAGAAGACGGCGTAAAATTGGAGGCCATTTCCGGCACCTCGGCCGGAGCGATGAATGCTGCCGTCCTTGCCCACGGATTGTTGGCCGGGGGTAAGGAGGGCGCCCGCACTGCGCTTCACGACTTCTGGCGGCGGGTGGCTGATGCTGCCACGTTCAGCCCGTTTCAACGAAGTCCGCTCGACCGCATGCTGGGCAGATGGTCGCTCGACTATTCCCCCATGTACATTGCAACCGACCTCATGGCGCGTCTTGTCTCGCCCTATTTCTTCGGAGCAAGCGGAGCCAATCCGTTAAAGGACATATTGACCGAGCTCGTTGATTTCGATCGATTGGCCGCGGGCCGGATTAAGCTTTTTATCACCTGCACCAATGTTCGCACTGGGCGCGGCCGAGTATTCAGGAACCCCGAGATTACCGCTGACGTACTGATCGCTTCCGCCTGCCTTCCGACGATGTTTCAGGCTGTGTACATCGACGGCGATCCGTATTGGGATGGAGGCTATTCCGGCAATCCAACCATCGCTCCTCTGGTTCGTGAGTGCGAGTCACATGACACCATTCTGGTTCAGATCAATCCAATTTTGCGCGAGGAAGCGCCGACTGAGGCCCATGAAATCAACAATCGCCTTAATGAGGTTTCGTTCAACGCTCCGCTCATGAAGGAGCTCAAGATGATCGCCCTGCTGCGCAAAGTTGCAGACCAGGGTGATGGCGAGGGGTGGCAGTGGGCGCAAATGAGAATGCACCTCATTAAGAGCGACATGCTTGCTAGGCTTGGTGCATCATCGAAACTCAATGCCGAGTGGGAATTCCTGACGATGCTGAGAGATGAAGGGCGCCGCGCAGCAAGCGCCTTTATCGACGAGCACCGCGATGACGTTGGTGTGCGCTCCACATACGATATCGACAGTCTTTTGGAAGGAGCCTAAGCAGTGGGTCTTCTTGGCATTTTTGTAGCTCTTACATTCCTGATGTTCTTTGCCTTTCGCGGTTGGACCATTTTATTGCTCGCACCCGCCGCCGCTTTGATCGCGGCAGCCTTCGCTGGCGAGCCTTTGCTGGCTCACTGGACGCAAACATTCATGATCGCGGCGTCGGGTTTTCTGGCGCAGTTCTTTCCGATTTTCCTACTCGGAGCGTTGTTCGGAAAGCTGATGGATGACAGCGGATCCGTCACAACGATCGCTAACTTCATGACGGACAAGCTCGGCCCTAGTCGCGCCGTTCTAGCGGTGGTACTCGCGGGTGCTCTGGTTACGTACGGAGGCGTGAGCCTTTTCGTTGCTTTCTTCGTGCTCGCTCCGATGGGGTTAGCCTTATTCCAAGCCGGTAACATCCCGCGGCGCCTATTGCCTGCGGCGATTGCTCTTGGCACTTCGACCTTCACGATGTCTGCCTTGCCCGGCAGTCCGGCCATTCAAAATGCGATACCCATGCCATTCTTCGGAACGACGCCTTTTGCGGCGCCCGGGCTCGGCATCATCGCCGCTATAGTGATGTTTGGGTTTGGTATCTGGTGGCTAAACGTTGCGCAAGCCCGCGCGCAGAGAGCTAGCGAAGGCTTCGACAACTCTGTCGTGATGGAGCCTGTGACGTCGACCCTTCATGCTGCCGATGACCTCACGGTTCGAGAACTGGCATCGACCGCTCGGGAATTCGATCCGGCGGAGATTGACGCCGGCGCACGTGCTGCAAACGGTCCACCGATCGTCTTAGCCATGCTGCCACTGGCGGTAGTCATTAGCGCAAATTTCATTATGACCCAGTTTGTCCTTCCACGGATTGATGCGTCGTTTCTGGAGAAGGGACAGTGGGGCGGAACAAGCCTCGCATCGGTAGGTGGAATCTGGTCCGTTTCGGTCGCGCTTTTTCTTGCTATCGTGGTTCTTGTGTTTCTCAATTACAAGCGTCTTCCCGCACTGCGCGATACGGTGGATGCAGGCGCCAATGCATCGGTCTTGCCTGTATTAAGCGTTGCCAGCCTTGTAGGTTTCGGCGCGGTAGTCGCCGCGCTTCCTGCATTCGCAATGGTTCGTGATTGGGTTCTCGGGATCGGTGGCGGCCCTCTCGTTTCGCTCGCCATCGCAACCAATATTCTTGCTGCACTGACAGGATCGGCATCGGGCGGCATGACCATCGCTCTTGATGCGTTAGGCCCGACCTTCATGCAAATCGCCCACAGCACGGGCTTGGACCCGTCCTTGATGCACAGGGTCGCGGTGATTTCATCGGGGACGCTCGATAGTCTTCCGCACAACGGCGCAGTTGTGACCATGCTATCGGTATGCGGCTGCACACATCGGGAGAGCTATCTCGACATAGTGATGGTTGCAGTTTTGGGCGCGACGCTGGCGCTAATCGCGGTTATCGTGCTGGGCGGTATGTTCGGATCATTCTGATAGAGAGGTGGTTGTTAGTGTCAGAGCGTAGTCCCGATCGCTTTGGCCTTGGACGCCCGCTAATCGATCCGAGTTGCGGCGACTCGGAAGATGATGCCTTGAGCACAAAGAAACGGAAGCTCAGTGCTCTTGCGGGAAGCCTGCTCGCTGAAATCAGTCTCACCAAATTCCTGACAGCGTGGATCTTACTTATCGGGCTGCCTAGCCTGTCGCTGGGCTTGGCGCCGATGGTGGCTTCTGCGTGGCTCGCAACCGTATCCAACAAAGTGGCGTCGTTGTCAGGCATCAGCTCCCTCGTGATGCTTATTGTAGTAGCTGCCATTGGCCTCTTCGGCTTGCGACATTTAACGCGCTTGGTTGAAAGTACGTTCTGGGCACTTCACTCGCTTGCCGTTCAGCCTGTCTACGTGTTGATCCGGGAAGTCTTGGCGCAAGTCACGGAAGTGGAGGCTGGCGCGAGCGAAGAACAACGGGGCCGGCAGCGTGCGATGACGGCGGCCGCGGCAGGCATCATTACGTGTGTAATTGCCGCTTTTTTCGTTGCTTTCGTCTGGCCGTTTACCCGCTGGTCGGCAAGTTGGGCAGACTTGCGAACCCCACTGCAACTGGTGGCCCCTGCGCTGGCGAATGCCGTCGCAATTGTTAGTTCTTATCTCGCTGCGGCATCTCTCCTCTGGGGCATAAGCGATGCGGCTATGGACCAGCCGATGCCCTTTGCCGACTTGGCAGATACCGGTCAATCATCGGGCGCCATTTCAAAACGGACAGCTGGTTTCCGTGTCGCTCATTTGTCGGACGTGCATGTCGTTGGCGAGCGGTATGGATTTCGGATTGAAAGTGGACGCGCCGGGCCACGCGGCAACGAGCGGCTGGATAGGCTCTTGGAAGTTCTGGCTAGCGTTCATAGCAAAGAGCCGATTGACGTGGTTCTTCTCACCGGAGACATGACCGATGCCGGTCGTCTTTCGGAATGGGCGGAATTTCTGGAGCGACTTTCCGCCAATCCAATGCTTGCCGAACGGACGCTAATCCTTCCCGGCAATCATGACGTCAATGTTGTAGATCGCTCCAACCCGGCCCGGCTAGAATTACCAACCAGTCCAGGAAAGCAGCTGCGCCAAATGCGAACGCTGTCTGCCATGGTCAGTGTTCAAGGCGACCGCGCGCATGTTTTTGATCGCAACACAACGGACATCGGCCCGACGCTGGCAGAATGGATCGAACCACATCGGCAAACGATCGCGCAGTTCTCCGACAGCGCCCGCCATTACAGTACCGGATTAGCGGATCTATGGATTGGAGCCTTTCCTCAGGTGATCGCGCCAAGCGAGCCCGATGGAATAGGCATCGTTATTCTGAATTCCAATGCGGTATCTAACTTCTCCTTCACAAACGCGCTCGGGCTTGTGCCCGCCGAAGACGTGTCAGCACTTCGCTGCATCGTATCCAAATTTCCTCGTGCTGGCTGGATCGTCGCGATGCATCACCACTTGATTGAATACCCAATGCCGGTCAGCGAGATCTCTGAACGCGTTGGCACAGCGCTGATCAACGGCACTTGGTTTGTGCGCCAATTGAAGCCTTTGGCGGATAGGATCGTAGTCATGCATGGTCATCGACATAAGGACTGGATGGGACGCGTAGGAAAGCTCAAAATTATCTCAGCGCCGTCGCCGGTAATGGGCGTGCTAGATGCCGATCCGACCTACTTCTATATTCATTCGATAAAAACGCCGATGAACGCAGAGCTCCATCTCGCGCCTGCTCAAAAAGTCATAATCAAGGGGGCATCTGCGACCGAAGCGGCCTAGAAGCCGTTGGATCTGCGCCAACCGAGGTTAGGCTCGGCGCACTTCGAGGGCCGGGCATACTATCGTTGGTCTGCACGACCCAATCAAAGATCATATAATCTCGCTGCCGGCAACGACCGGCTACCGGCTCACTCAAGGAGGCGACGATGGCAGGCAAGAAGATCCTGATGCTGTGCGGCGATTTTGTCGAGGACTATGAAACCATGGTGCCGTTCCAGACCCTGCTGACTGTGGGTCACACGGTGCACACGGTATGTCCCGACAAGAAGACGGGCGAGACTGTCGCCACCGCCATCCACGATTTCGAGGGCAACCAGACTTACACGGAGAAGCGCGGTCACAACTTCACGCTCAATGCCACGTTCGCGGATGTGCGCGGCGCCGACTATGACGCGCTCGTGATCCCAGGCGGCCGGGCGCCAGAGTACCTACGCCTCAATCCTGCTGTGATCGCCCTTGTTCAACACTTCATGGAGAGCGGCAAACCGGTGGCTGCCATTTGCCATGGCGCACAGATCCTCGCGGCGGCTTCCGTGCTCAAGGGCCGCCGCTGCTCAGCCTATCCTGCGTGCCGCCCAGAGGTCGAATTGGCGGGCGGCGAGTACGCCGATATAGCAATCGATGCCGCGGTTACCGACAACAACCTCGTGACGGCGCCAGCTTGGCCTGCGCATCCAGCCTGGATGGCACAATTTCTGAAGGTTCTCGGCACACGCATCGAGCACGCTTAACCGGTCGACCGCGCGGTCTCGACTGTTTCTCAGGTGGGCGAACAAAATCTCGGCGTAGAGGCGCGGCGGTTCAGAAGCGAAGTGTCGCGCCCATGACCGGGCCCTGCATCAGCACGTCGAAATCATACCGGTTTGTACCCGAACCTTGCGAGTAATCGACCGATAGCGCGCGATAGCCGACATAGCCGTCAAGCGTATAGCGGTCGGTCGCGCACAGCTGGAAATCATACGTACCGATAACCTGCCAGGTGAACTTGCTACCCGCGTCGAACCCGCCGATATCTCCGCGCAGCGTCAGTCGTTGACCGGGCGCGAGGTCTTGACGTAGTCGTGCGCCGATGAAGGGGTCAACCCAATCGACAGAACCAGACTTTGCATAGGCGCGACTGCCACTGACGGTAAGCCCAGCAATATCGATGGTCGTCGCGAGATCGGCAGAGATGCTCGTGTCCTGGTGCCAATAGCGTCCACCCGCCAACACGTCGACGGCGCTGGCGCCCAGCCCGGGGCTATTGCCAGACCAGATCTCGTAGGCGCCGCCAAGTTCTATGATGGCCTGCTCATAGTCAGCCTTGACGTTTAATCCCAACGCTGCTCCGCCGACCTGACGAGAAAAACCCGCCGCCCCTGACAGCTGCGCATAGACGATGTCGTTGAACAGGGTGAGGCGACCGTTGCGCGCCTCTGCATAGCTGAACCAAGCCGGAATGCCCGACCAATCCAATGCGTCGAGAACCTGATTGGGTGCTACGTCGACACTTACCGTACGGCCCTTGACCGTCAGGTCGCCCGACATCCAAGTCAGCCATCCGTAGGTCGTGAAGCTGAAAGCCCACGGACTTGCCTGAGCCATCGGCTCAACGGGCGCTGGCTCAGGCCCGCCTCCAAGATCCGCACTCGCTGCTGGACCGTAGATCCCGAATGAGCCAAGCAGGAAAGCTGCCGCAGCCCAACCAAACCATTTGCTGCACTTCACCATTGCCCGGCATCCCCCAGTCCGCGTGCATGAAATTTCGCAACTCATAATACGCGAAACTTGGGAAAGGGTCCGTTGCTGCGCGGGCACAGCAACGGAAATTAGGTCTCCAAACCTCCAATTAATAACAGGGAGGAAACGGGTAATAGCCGCATCGGCGATCGTAATAATAGGGAGCAGCGGCAGCTGCCGCCCCAACGGCCGCGCCTCGATACCAAGCCGCCCTATAGGCGGTCCGGCGCGCCGCACCGGCAAATGAGAACGGCGTCAACGGACGGCCAATAATGTCGATGAAGATCGATGCAGGACCGTCGGCACCCATCAAATCACCTTCCAGCACCGAGACCTCGAAGGTCAGCTTATCGCCGTCCAGCTTCGGTGACTTCATGACGATCACTGCGTCGCGGATCTTGGTGCCATCCTTGCTGAAAACCGAAATGGTGGCGTTGGGCGGATCCTGCGCGAAGCTATCTTTTCCTTCCGTCGGAGACCATTCCTGAAGCAGCTCGGTCGTCATCGCATGACCGGCTGCGCGGACCGGGCGATCGGCGAATACGATTGAGTTCTTCGCGACGCCGGTCAGCGTCAGCGTGTTGCCATCCAGACTCGCGCCGGCCGCATTCATGACTATCAGTGAAGGAACGATTTCAGGTTTTGCCTCGCCGATTTTTTTCTGGAGCGGCACGTGCTCGGGCGTGGTCGACGCACTTTGAGCGGATGCGCCCGAGGGGAGGAAATTTAATCCGAGAGAAATGATTGCCGCTGCCAGAGGAAAAAGGCGTGTCATACTCAAACTCCATAATTACTTAGAAAAGAAATTGGCTGATGGGCAAAGACCATCAGCCTGCTCGTTCCTACTCACGCATTTTGTTTTCTATCTGCGCGTCGCTCATGTTCTTGATGTCTTCGGGCGACAGTTGCGGCCGGTCCACCTTGATCGTGAGCTTATTGAGTTTAGACGTCAGCGCGAATGGCGGCTTGTAATCAGCATCATTGACACCGGTCAGGGTATCGGAGCCGATGTCGAAGCTCTCGTCCCACTGAAGGATCATTGGGAGAGTTTTTTCCATCGTCTCGGTGGCAACAACGTTTCCGTCAACCTTGAGGGTACCAACTCCACCGCGACCAACGCCGGAGAAATTGTTGTAGGCAAGCGTTCCCGCACCTTTACCGTCGTACTTAAAATCGAACTCGACGCTGTGAGGGCCAGGCTTGAGCGCCTCAGATCCTTCCCACTTGATGCGCTTGAGGTCGACCAAGTTCCACAGAAACACCGGCTTACCGTTCAACACATAGAATCCGTAGCCGCCGAAGCGGCCACCCGAAGTCAGGATCATGCCGTCACCACCGCCCTCTGGGACGTCGATATCGGCTGTGATCGTATAGGAGGCGTTGAGCAGCATTGGCGAGTCGCCCTGGGGTAGACCGACCATCGGCCGCGTGTAGACGAATTCCGTTCGCCCAGAGGTGATGTTCGGCCGGGGCGCAACGATGCGTGCCGCCACCGAGGCGTCCAATGGGAAGACCTGGTACTTCTTAGCCTCTGCGACGAACTTCTTACGCATCTCCGCAACTTTGTCAGGATGTGCTGCAGCAATGTCGTCGGACTGGCTGAAGTCCTTAGTCAGGTCGTAGAGCTGGAACACTTGGTTGTTCAGCGGATCGGTATTGGCAGGGCCGAAGGCCTCCCAAGGTGCACGATTGACTTTGGTGCTCAAGAGCCAGCCGTCATCGTAAAGCGCCCATTGGCCCATCATCTCGAAATACTGAGTCTTGTGGCGCGAGGCTACTTTCGCGTTCTTCTCATCGAAGGTGTAGAGGAAGCTCGTTCCTTCGATCGGCGCTTGCTTGATTCCATCCACGACCTCGGGTGCGCGAATACCAGCAGCCTCGAGGATGGTGGGTACGACATCGATGACATGGATGAATTGCTCACGCAGCTCTCCCTTGTTCTTGATGCGCGCAGGCCAAGACACGACCATGTTCTGATTAATGCCGCCTAGTCTGGATGCATTCTGTTTGAACCAATCGAACGGCGTGTCGAAGGCCCATGACCAGCCGGCCGACATGTGATTATAAGTCTGCTCGGTACCCCAGACATCGTAGAATTTCATCTGTATGTCAGCAGGAAGCTTGTTGATCCCATTGAAGAAGGCAACTTCGTTCGGTGTGCCCAGTGGGCCACCTTCGGCACTCGTGCCGTTGTCACCATTGATGTAGATGATGAGCGTGTTATCGAGCTTGCCGAGATCCTCGAATGCCTTGATCACGCGCCCGATCTCATGATCGTTGTAGGCGGCATATGCGGCGAAGACCTCCACTTGGCGGATGAAGAGCTTCTTTTCGACGTCGCTGAGTTTATCCCACGGCTGGAGGACGTCATTTGGCCAAGGCGTTAGCTTCGCATCTTTGGCGACGACGCCAAGCCGCTTCTGGTTCTCAAAAATGCGCTCGCGCAGCTTGTTGTAGCCGTCGTCGAAAAGGTGCATTTCGTGAATCTTGTCCACCCATTCCTTGGTAGGATGATGTGGTGCGTGCGTGGCCCCAGGCGCATATTTGATGAAGATCGGCTTGTCGGGCTGGGTCTGGTGGATACGTGTCACATATTCGATAGCGTCGTCAGCCATCCCCGTAATGAGGTTCCAGCCTGGCTTGCCCTCGAAGGGATAGATCTGCGTCGTATTGCGGAAGAGGTTTGGCTGCCACTGATTGGCATCGCCGCCGACGAATCCGTAAAAGTATTCGAAGCCCATACCGGTGGGCCACTGGTCGAACGGTCCGACCTGGCTAGCCGCGAAGGCCGGCGTATTGTGATCCTTGCCGAACCAGGCGGTCGCGTAGCCATTGTCGAGCAGGATTCGACCAATCGTGGCTTTATCTTCGCTAATAATGCTGTTGTAGCCGGGGAAGCCGGTCGACTGCTCCGAAATTACGCCAAAACCAACCGAGTGATGATTACGCCCGGTGATGAGCGCTGCGCGGGTCGGTGAGCACAGGGCCGTCGAAAATACTCGATTGAAGCGCAAGCCTTCCTGAGCCAGTTGGTCCATCGTGGGTGTCGGGATCACACCGCCGAACGTGCTGGGAACTCCGAAGCCGGCGTCGTCGGTGATAATGAGAAGCACATTCGGCGCACCTTTTGGTGGTACGATACGCGGCGCCCACCATGGCGTTGATTGCAGGGCGTCGTTCTTGATTACACCGCCGAATTCCGGGTCGGGGGCGGGCAGCTGTTTTCCATCGATGCTAGTTGTGGCGCTCGGCGAACCTAGCGTGCCGGTAACTTCCTGCGCACGTGCGGTGTCGGGCAACGTAACAGCAAGAAGCGAAAATCCCAGGACAAACGCAACTGCGGTCTTAATTTCCATGACAACAACCTCACACAAGAATTCCAACCCAAAAAATTGCTTGCAAACTACCATGTATCTGTGTCGAGTACTCTTGCAGATCCGGACAGATTACGCAGGCCATGTCACACTATATGCGACTACGCCCAAGCAACGGTCGAAGACCGTTGGTTAAAGCGAACAAGGAGAATGCGCACTTCCTCAGCCTGAGCGGCGCTGGAGAAATCAGTGTTGGTCCGGTCATGGCCCTACCGGCCGTGCTTGCCGAATTTGGGGTCGATCCGCGGCGCACTCTGGCAGCTGCCGGCATCAAGCCACAGGTGTTCGATCATCCTGCAAACCGAATGCCGCTGACCGATATGGGACGTCTACTGGACCTTTGCGTTGAGGAGACCCGCTGCGACCACTTTGGATTGCTGCTAGGGGTTCGCTTCGACATGCGAGGTTTCGGTCCGCTCGGATACCTACTGCAAAACTCGGCGACGGTCGGCGACGCAGTCCGTATGCTCGTCAAAAACTTGCATTGGCATGATCGAGGTGCGGTGCCCGTCTTCTTCGCCCCTAGCCCGTCAAAGGTGACACTGGGCTATTCCGTTTATAATCACGAAACGAAGGCCATTCCGCAAATCTATGATACCGCCATCATGATCGGCTTTTGCATCATGCGTGAGCTATGTGGCCCCGACTGGAAACCGGCACACGTGCAACTCGCCTATCGCAAGCCTGCTCAAGCTGGGCCCCATCGCCAATACTTCCGATCGCCCGTGCGTTTCGACGCCGAGATTTCCGGGATCGTTTTCGAAGCCTCGGACCTTCAACGGCCGGTCGCCGGAGCGGACCCAATCCTTTACAGATTGGTCGCCAAAGCTCTGGCCGATGAAATGCCCCAGTTCAGGAGCTTCAGCGATGAGGTGCGGGAGGTGCTCTATCAGCTGGTCCTGAGCGGAACGTGCTCGGCGGATGCCGTCGCGCACCTGTTTGGTCTCCATGAACGCACACTTCGACGTCGCCTTGAGGACGAAGGCAGCCGGCTGCACGTATTGATCAAACAAGCGCGCTGTGAGCTTGCCCAGCAGATGCTCGAAAACACTGAACGCTCCGTTGCCTCGATAGCAGCTTCTCTGGGCTACAATGATGCGAATGCTTTCTCGCGGGCATTTCACACCTGGGCAGGCGTCAGCCCAAAGGCATGGCGTTCCAGCTATGGCAGGAAGCCACAATTAGCGAGAACAAAAATGGGACGCCTATGATCAAACGCGATGACCTGCGCAGCCCATTTTCGCAACGCTTGGGGTGTGAGGATCGGTCAAAAGGTATCCTTGAAAGATAGACCTTCTGCCAGATCCCCACCTAATGTTTTGCCTGATCGGCGACTGAGGCCGATCAGCGAGAGGCCCACATCGATACTTCGGCCGTCCACCCCACGCCCTCTCAATCGTCGTAGTGACAGAGTTCTTCCGCGCTCCACACCTGGCCCTTTGGACACTTCGGCTTGGAGGGCTTGGCTGGTGGACTGGATGACTCTCTCAGGACGCATTTTCCGTGGCGCGCTTCGTAGCCAGGACCGCAATAACCGACGGATTCCTTCTTCGTCATGCATTTGCCTTCGACGCGGATTTGTCCGGACCGGCAAGACCCCGATTTGGTTTTCTTAGATGATTTCTTTTCGTTGGAAGATTTCTTTTTACTGGAAGACTTTTGCGACGACGCATCCTCATACGCCTCTTCAGAGCCGACCGCGAAAATCTGTGGGCCTGGGTTTGGTTGTGCGATTGCAATGCAATGGCCGTCAGCGTCACTCACAATCCAAGGTTGCGTAACGAACGTTTCGACAGCGGCCTCGCGGTCCTGCTTTATCTCTGCGAGAAGCTGATCTTTTCCATCTCCGTCGATCCAGAAAACCTGGATTGGATCGTCGCCGTAGTTGATGAAGCGAATACGAGCTGGTTCTGTAGAGTTCTCAGACCGCGCAGCCGACCGCGACCGGCACGGCAGCTTGGCAGCCACCGGAAGATCCTTGATGGACGACGGCTTGGGTGCCAAAGCAATGCGCCCAACCGATGGGCGCATCATCTTAGGCACCTCTTGTGTAGGAGCCTGCTCGGCTGAAGTGCGGCTTTCGCTTGAGCTCGCGCCCCCATCCTTGAGCTTCTTGACATACGCCCGCGCCAAGTCGGCGTAAAAGCCCGTTGAGTGGTTGGAAATAAATGCTTCCCAAGCGTCGATTGTACCGAGTTCCTTAGCAGCCTCGAAAGCTTGCTTCTCGGCGTCATCAGCTTCGGCAATTCGAAGTTGTTGTTCCCCCTCCAATGCCTGAGCTGGGTCCACACCTAACGCAAAGAACGCTAGTGGGCTCGTCGCAACACTTGCAAAAGCAACGCCCGCTGCACAAAAAATTCGCATAACAACTCCTTGAAAGAAAACCAGCCACGAGCCGTCTGTCGAACGACGTGGCCGAGCTTAACGCTATAGAGACTGTTGGGACAAGGAAGGATGTCCAGCATGTCCCTGAAGAGAGGCCCGTTTTTGCATTCCGAAAACTGGTGATCCACCCAACTTAAAGGTGCGCGAGACTGATTGGTTGAGCGGCTTCGTCCGTTCGTTGACCAGTTCGGCTAAGCGGCCTGCGCTCAACTGGGGGCATCGGGGGCGGCGATCGTGGCGGTGGAGACACAGCTATCCATCCGCTGCCAGTGTAATCTTAACGGAAAATTATGAGTCTATTCCTTGGGGCAGCTGCATTGGAACCCTCCATGAAGAGAGCACTGGCATTTTTGAGTTTGGGAATTCTGGCTCAATTTCCCTGCCATGATGCCCAAGCAGCGGAAGGCGCGGCTGGTTTCTATCTCCTAGGTTCAAAAACCAGCATGGCGGGCTACTTGCCGCCGCCGGGCACATACGTCTCAGATTACAACTATTTCTACACGGGCAGCGCCAACGCCGAACTCGAATACGCCGGTCTGACGCTGTCGGGCGGAATCGATGCCGACGTCTACTATAATGTCCCGATGGTCACTTGGGTTGCGCCGGAAAAGGTCTTCGGAGGCAACGCGGCCTTCACGGCAATGGCGCCGATTGGTTGGAAGGATGTCTCCGCGGGCGCTATCCTCTCGGGTCCCGGGGGAAATGCGATCAGCACGAATGTTGGAGATGAGGACGCCGCCTTTGGCGACCCCGTTCTTGGAGCGACTTTAGGCTGGCATGAAGGTAACTGGCATTGGAATATCGGCACGTTGCTCAACGTCCCCATCGGATTCTGGGAAAAGGGGAATTTGGCCAACATTGGTTTCAATCGCTGGGCCGTCGACGTAACGGGTGCCGCAACCTATCTCAATCCAACAACTGGATTGGAAGTGTCGGGTGCTTTGGGCTTCACCTTCAATGGTGAGAACCACACGACCGACTACAAGACCGGCACAGAGTTTCACCTTGAAGGTGCCGTCGTCCAGAACCTTTCCAAGACGTTCGGGATTGGTATCAACGGCTACTTTTACGATCAGGTTTCAGGCGACAGCGGAGCTGGCGCTCGCCTCGGTCCGTTCGAAGGCCGCGTGGCCGCCCTTGGCCCTGTCGTCAATTGGACTTTCCAGCTCGGGAAAATTCCCGTCTCAACGAGCTGGCGATACTTCCACGAGTTCGACGCGAAGAACCGCCTCGAGGGTGATGCCGGTTATATCAACCTGACCATGCCACTATCGGTGGCTGGTCAGTAGTCGGACTTGATCCGCGAGAACGAGTTTCAAAAGCTAAAGGCCGCAGATTGCTGCGGCCTTTTCTTTTCGTCGGCTATTGTAAATTGTCACGAGCCTCCATAGGGCCCTCCACGTCGTCTATATGAAGCCAGACTGGACGGTCATTTACTCCGAAAAGAAGTAGATTATGGCAGCCGTTGTTCGAATGCTGTCGTGAGGGTTAGCTTGACAGGCAACCGGATTGGGCTTCCGAGCTAATGGATTTAAGATGGGTTTGGTCATGAAACTGAGCAAGCAGTAAGGCCTCATCCTGAAATTGTCACTTGAGGGCAGACCAGGCATTGCCCCATACCGGAAGCGCCGGTCCGAGACCTTCTAGACAGATGGCATTCATGAATTTCAAACGCTCGTTGTCACTGCCCGTTGTGCTGCAAATCGCATTCTGTGTTGTGATCTCCGTCGCAGCCGGGCTTTGGGCCGGGCCAAGCAACTCGGAAGAACGACCGCAGACCACAGTGCCGGATCAGGCAGAGTTTGTGGGATCGGCGGCTTGTGCGCAGTGCCACACGAGCGAGCATGAGCAATGGACCGGCTCCCAGCATGCACATGCGATGCAGGAGGCGAACGAACGGACCGTTCTTGGAAAATTCGACGGAACGACATTCACAGAGGATGGCGTGGTCTCGACCTTCTTCAAGAAGGATGGCGCCTATTGGATCAACACCGACGGACCAGACGGCAAACTCGCCGATTTCAAAGTCCGCTATACGTTCGGCGTTGCCCCGCTTCAGCAGTATCTTATCGAAATTCCGGGCGGACGCCTTCAGGCCTTCGGGGTGGCATGGGACTCGCGCCCGCAGAGCGAGGGCGGACAGCGCTGGTACCATCTTTATCCGGGCAGTAAGCTCAAGGCGGGCCATCCGTTGCACTGGACCGGCATCGATCAAAACTGGAACTACCAATGCGCCTGGTGTCATTCGACGAACCTGAAGAAGAACTTCAACCCTGCGACCAACGAATTCAAAACGTCCTGGTCGGAGATTCATGTCGGCTGTGAGGCCTGCCACGGCCCGGGTTCGAAGCATTTGGCTTGGGCCAAGACATCTGATCAATCCAAAGATCCTGACATGGGGCTCTATCCTGAGTTCAACGAGCGCCATGGAGTGACTTGGTCCGTGAATGCGGACAGCAAGCCGGTGCGTTCGACTCCGCGAACAACAAGCATCGAAATCAAGGCTTGCGCCAGCTGCCATGCGCGGCGCGGACAATACGACGATGATCCGCACGCCGTTGCAGGGCTATACGACGCCTTCCGCCCCTCTTTGTTGGACACCGGCCTCTATTATGTTGATGGCCAGCAGCGTGACGAAGTCTATAACTTCGCGTCCTTCCTTCAGAGCAAGATGTATGCAGCAGGCGTAACCTGCTCCGATTGCCATAATCCCCACACCGGAAAGATACGCGCTGAAGGCAACGCAGTCTGTGCCCAATGCCATACGCCCGAGCGTTACGACACGCCAGAACATCACCATCATACGCCCAAGTCGGACGGGGCTCAGTGCGCCTCATGTCATATGCCGACGACAACCTACATGGGTGTCGATCCGCGCCGCGATCACTCCATTCGCATTCCGCGTCCCGACCGAACGACGCTTCTGGGTACGCCGAACGCTTGCAACCAATGTCATAAGGACAAATCCGCGTCCTGGGCCAGCGAGGCGATCAAGACTTGGTATCCCAAACCCATTCCAGGCGCGCAGGATTTTGCCGAAGCCTTCAGTCGCGCTGATTTGGCTGCGCCCGGTGCACAAATCGCGCTTTCGCGCATTGCAACGAACGCGTCTGAATCTGCGATCGCTCGGGCCAGCGCGCTTGCAAGATTGGGCCGCTTTCCTTCGCGCGAGACCATGGCCATCGCGGCTCAGTCCCTAAAGAGTGACGATGTTCTTGTGAAAGCCGCTGCGATTTCGATCATCGCGACCGCCGATGCGGAAACCCGCGTTGCGCTGCTCGTTCCGCTTTTGAATGACAAAGCCCGGCTCGTTCGCATGGATGCGGCCCGTGCATTAGTCGGCCAACCCGAAGCCTCCTTGCCCGCGGACGCTCGTCAGGCATTTACGGCGGCTATTGAAGACTACGTTGCAGCCCAGAACTTCAATGCGGAACGGCCAGAGTCCCACGTCAATCTAGGAACGCTCTACCGCGATCAGGGCAAGATGGAGGACGCCAAGGCCCAATTGGAAAAGGCCAACAGCATCGATCCGACCTTCGTGGCGGGATCGCTCGCGCTGGCTGACCTTGTGCGCGCCGGCGGCGATGAAGAAAAATCAGAAAAGATTTTGCGCGACGCGTTGGTCCTCAATCCAGACGCAGGCGCCGTGCAATACGCTTTGGGCTTAAGTCTCGTCAGACAGAAGCGGACCGAGGAAGGCGTCAATTGGCTGCGCAAGGCTGCCGAAAGCACACCTCAGGACCCGCACATCGCTTACGTTCTCGGCGTAGCTTTGCACGACACGGGCAAGCAGGCGGAAGCGATCACTGTCTTGAAAAACGCGCTTTCACGACATCCCTATGACCGCGAAATTCTCATAGGCCTAGCCTCATACGAGATCGAGCGGAAAGACTATTCGTCTGCTCTCACCTACGCCAACACCCTTGCAGAGCTGGAGCCCGACAGTCAGGAAGTCGGCAATATGGTCACTTGGTTACGCAAGCAAATTCCGGGGCCCAACTAGCGTACCAGCAGCCGCTCTAAGAGCCTTATGTCGCGTCGGACGGATCGGGGTAGACCCCAGCCAGCACAGTCTCGAAGTGGGCTTTGACACTCTCATTGCATTGGCACGCACGCGCACGCAGTTCCGCCTCGTTGCGTACGGTCAGACACCCGCGAGACGTCTCCAGGATGTTGTCGGCTTTGAGTGTTTGAATGACCCGGCTGACGTAGCTCCGTCCCACGCCCATCAACGAGGCGAGTTCGTCATGCGTCAGTGGCACGATGTGGTTGCCGGCCCGGTCCATTGCCGCAAGGATCCACTTCGCCGTGCGCTGCTCAATGGAGTGGATTGCGTTGCAGGCGGTCGCTTGAAACATCTGCGCCAACAAGCAATCTGCATAGCGTGAAAATAGCCGCTTGAAGGAGACAGACTTTTCCTTTGCAGCCTGGACGGCGCTAATAGGTGCGCGCAGAACCGGTCCGCCAAATTTCACTGTGATCATGCAATAAGCCGGCAGATGTCCTGAGCTTACGATGCCGCCAACGGCACCTTCCCTCCCCACCAACACCGTCTCGACCTCCCGACCGTCAACGCTGGTGACGAGGTACGAGATCAGGGTCGGACCGCACGGAAAATACACCTGCCCAATATTGTCTCCTGCGCGGTACAAGAGGTCTCCGGCCTTCCTGTTCTCCTCCACAAGACTGGACTGGATCAGCCGATAATCATCCTCTCGCAGGGCGCGCAGAAGATTGTTCTGATTAAGTATGCTGTCTTGGTCGATAGTTAACGACATCCACAATCCCCGATGACCTCACGCAGCACTAGCGCCTTTCAGAGATCTTTTGAAGCCAGACCGTGTCGCAGCGAACGGAAATCAGGCTGCTCGTTGTGTTCAACCCGGTGGACGGCCTGTATGGTTGGGGATTCCTGTTCCAGAGCTTTGCTTTTCGCGCAAAGAAGCTGTTGCCTGCAAAGCCGAGCCCCGAAAATCGATAAGTTTTGTTAGGTCTGGCGGCCGGTGCGGATATCAGGGCGTCGTGCCCCGCCACCCGCTGTTGTCTCCGCACTGTGATAAATGCGAAATCTAGATCTTGGCGTAGGCCTCGATTTCGACTTTCTGCCATGGCCGAAGCATCGACGTCACCTGAACAAGGGTGCTTGCCGGCCGGACTTTATCGAACATCTCAAGGTGGGCGCGGGCTACCTCTTCCGCATCGTTGATGTCGCGCAAATACACGACCGTGCGCACAACGTCGGCCGGTTTGGCACCCGCTTCTCCAAGCGCCTTTTCGATGATGGTAAGCGCCGCGCGGGCTTGAGTGTAGGCGTCGCTCTTCTCATGTCCGGCCGGCGCACAAGTCCCCGACACGTGGACATCATCACCAGCTCGAACGGCGCGCGAATATCCGAAGATCGATTCATACGCACCACCTGAAGAGATATTTGTTCGGCTCGTCGTCATTGTCGCCATTCTTGGTCGCTCCCTAACTGTCCTCAATTGATTTTAAAACTTTGCCGCATCCCGGATGCGGTACCAGGTCTCAACGATTGGAACGGCCTGTTCTGCGACGGGATGAACAGGAAACGCCGGAAAGATCAGATCGTCGAAAGCTGTTCGGCCATCGCGATCGCCGAGAACTTGCAGCGCAATCTTGTGCCCAAAGTAGGTAGCGCGCGAGACGCCGGTGCCGCAGTAGCCCAGGGCGTAATGGACGCCAGATGCGGCGCGACCCAAATGGGGAACTTCATCGAAGGTGTAGCCGATGCGTCCGTCCCAGGCATGGGTGATCGCGGCGCTCGCAAGATCTGGAAAGACTGCGATCATATCCGCGACCAGGTGCCGGAATGCTCTCAGCGACGTGTTGGGTGCAATACGCCCTGCCCGCCCGCCCCACACTATGCGGCGCTCGTTCGGTGCGCCGCGGAAGTAATAGAAGACGCGGTTGGTGTTTCCGTACACGCGATCTTTCGGAAGCAACTTGTTGTATAGCGACTCCGGGATCGGCTCGGTCGCGATCAAACCTGACTTGATGGATACGATCCGTCGCTTCAAGGCCGGAACCAAACCATCGGTATACCCGTTCGTCGCGATAATGACGTGACGTGCGATGATGTCACCACGTGTGGTTCGCACGCGAAAGCCGTCACCGTCCTTGTCAATTGCAAGAGCGCCCGCCTGTCCCGCAATGGCGCCGCCCTTCTCGCGGATGCGCGCCATCAATCCGGCATGGTACATCGCTGGCTGTAAGCTCGCGTCGTTTGGCAGAACCGAGCCTCCGAAAAACATATCAGAACCAAGCTCACCGGCCTGCTCTTGGCGTGGCACCATGAAGCTTTCTACGCCGGCAATGGCTTTCAGGTCTTCCATGTCGCGCGCCATCGCATCGTAGTGTTCGGGGCGGATGGCGGCGCGAAACCTTCCACACCGGCGGAAGTGGCAGTCGAGCTTTTCTCCGGCGATCAGCTCTTCGATGTAGTCGAGCATCCGGGTGCCTTCGCGCAGCATGGCGGCGGCCTTGTCATGACCGCGAAGCTCGATAAGTCGCTTGACGCGGAATTTCTGATTGCCGCTACCGATCTGGCCGCCGTTGCGCGTCGACGCGCCGAAGCCCGGTGTCTCACTGTCGATGACGATCGCGTCCACGCCCTTGTTGCGCAGCGTCAGCGCGGCAGACAGACCTGTAAAGCCGGAGCCCACGATGACGACATCGCTCTTGGTCGGCAACGCGGACAAGCCGGATGACGGCTCTCGCGGCGCAGCCTCCCACCAGTAGGGATGAAACTTGACGCCGCCATGCACGCGGACCCTTCCCACAGCAATTTCACCCGCAGTGGGCAGCGCCGCCTGAGTGGCACTTTTGTCTTGCATTTGTTGACGTCTCCATGAGCCGAAGCGGCTCCCTCGCGCATGACTAGGCGGTGCATCTTGGGCTTTCACTAGATACAAACAACTTGCATATGGTGCAAGTTGTTTGTATGACTTCATGCAGCACCGATAATGTGGACGACGACTGATGACCTACCAAAACCCACCGACCACACCTCGCCACTCCCACACGTTCGACGATTATACGCTTTCTGAAATTCGTCGCGCAGCAAGCACAGGCATTTACGACATTCGTGGCGGCGGCACGAAGCGGCGTGTTCCAAACTTCGACGATCTGGTTATGTTGGGTGCCTCCATGTCGCGATATCCCCTTGAAGGTTATCGTGAGAAGTGCGGGACCGACGTGACGCTGGGAACGCGCTTTGCAAAGAAGCCCATCAAGTTGGCTATCCCCATTACGATCGCGGGCATGAGCTTTGGGTCATTGTCCGCCAATGCGAAAGAAGCCCTAGGGCGTGGCGCCACTCTTTCCGGAACCTCGACCACCACCGGCGATGGCGGCATGACGCCGGAGGAACGCGGGCAATCGAAAACGCTCGTGTATCAGTATCTGCCCTCCCGCTACGGGATGAACCCCGACGATCTGCGAAAGGCGGACGCCATCGAGATCGTCATCGGACAGGGAGCCAAACCCGGCGGCGGCGGCATGCTGCTTGGACAGAAGATCTCAGACCGCGTCGCGGAGATGCGCCAGCTTCCCAAAGGCATCGATCAGCGTTCCGCCTGCCGGCATCCGGACTGGACCGGCGCAGACGATCTGGAAATCAAGATCAGCGAGCTGCGCGAAATCACCGACTGGGAGAAGCCCATCTATCTGAAGGTCGGCGCAAGCCGTCCCTACTACGATACTATGCTGGCGGTAAAATCCGGTGCCGACGTTATCGTTCTCGATGGCATGCAAGGGGGGACGGCTGCGACGCAAGAAGTCTTCATCGAGCACGTTGGCATTCCACTGCTGTGTGCGATCCGCCCTGCCGTTCAAGCGTTGCAGGATATGGGAATGCACCGCAAGGTTCAGCTTATTGTCTCAGGCGGCATTCGCACTGGCGCCGACGTCGCCAAGGCTTTGGCGATGGGAGCCGATGCGGTGGCGGTCGGCACGGCCGCGCTTGTAGCGCTCGGCGACAACGATCCGAAGTGGGAGAAGGAATATCACGAACTCGGCACCAAGCCGGGGGCTTATGACGACTGGCACGAAGGCAAGGATCCTGCCGGCATCACCACGCAAACGCCGGAACTTATAAAGCGGCTCGATCCGGTTAGCGCCGGACGGCGACTCGCCAATTACCTAAAAGTGATGACGCTCGAAGCTCAGACCCTTGCACGGGCCTGCGGCAAGAACCATCTCCACAACTTGGAGCCGGAAGATCTGGCCGCGCTCACGATCGAAGCCGCGGCGATGGCTCGCGTGCCATTAGCCGGCACGAACTGGATCCCCGGCGCGGGGGGTATGTAGTCCGCGCACTTTTCCACGTCTCTTCCCCTACTTAGCCGGTGGCTCGCGCTACCGGCTATTTTTCTGGGTACATGATAATGGCAAGGAACTTCGCGCGCTCGTCGAGCATACGTTCCGGTCCATGCACAACGTCGCCCGAGAAGGTGAAGGCATCACCCGGTTCCAGAATATAGGTCTTGTCGCCAAACCGATATTCCACGCGCCCCTGGAGCACGTAGATGAATTCGACCCCCGGATGCGCAAAACGCGGCCATGATTGGCTCTTGCGATCCATCTCGATCAAAAACGGCTCGAAGATCTTGCGCGGTCCGCGATCATAGGAAAGCAACCGGTATGTATGGCCATGCTTCGTGCCGACCCGCACAACCTCCATCTGGTCGGCTTTCTTTAAGAGCTGAGCAGATCCCTCTTTCTGCTCCGTCTCCCGGAAAATGTCCGAAAGATTGACACCCAGCGCGTGGCAAAGACGCTCAAGAGAATCGAGCGACGCCGTAGCCATGCCGTTTTCTACCCGGCTGAGCATGGCGCTCGACATCCCGGCACCCGCGCTGAGTTCTGCCAGCGTAAGGTTCGCCGCCGAACGCAGATGTTTGATGACCTCGCCGATGCGTTTCTCAAGCGGAACTTCAGCCTTGTCGTGAGTAACCGGCGCTTTTGAAGTACCCGCACGCGGGCCCGCCTTCGAATGTTTCATCGGCTCTGTGCTCATGAGGATTGGTTCTAGTTGCCGGGCTCACAGGAATGCTTACAGGAATTGCTACAAGCGCGCGAAGTATTCGTGCAGTGCAGCAACGATTTTACGCTTACTGAAACACCACTCCTGTGCAAACTATTTGCATCACACGCAATCATGCGTCAGGATGCCTCGCATTGAAACGGAGGCGGTTCGATCTCCGGAAGGGAGCACAGGAGTGACCAATGGTTGATATTGCGAACATCCCGCAAGGGGGGGTGCAGTCGACAAGTGAAGAAATCGGCGGGCTGCACAGAACAATTGATTGGAAAGGCGCGTTCTGGATCGCCAGCGGAGTACCGGCGCTTGTTTTGATTTCGATTGGCGGACTGGGCGCCACCGTCGGCAAGCTTGCCTTTGCCGTTTGGACGATTTCCGTCGTCATGGGTTTGTTCCAAGCTTATAGCTACGCAGAAATTGCTGGCCTCTTTAAAAACAAATCGGGTGGCGCTGCAGTCTACGGTGCGGCGGCCTGGCTGCGATACAGCAAGCTCATCGCGCCTCTGTCGGTGTGGTGCAACTGGTATGCTTGGACGCCGGTTCTTTCGCTCGGCTGCGCTATTGCGGCTGGCTACATCTTAAATGCCATTGCCCCAATTCCGGCCTTCCATACCGACTCGCCTGAAGTGGTCGCGTGGTTGCACAGCGCCGCCAACGCTGCGGCTATCGATGGAAAGACGGCTGAAGAAGCAGCTAAGATCGCAGTCGGTGCAGTGACGACTGCGGCCACCCCTGCGCTGCGCACGATGACGTTGGCGAGTTTCTCGTTCTTCGGCCTTGCAAACATCGAGATCGGACCGACCTTTTTCATCGGCGCGGCCTTGATGCTCATTGCATTTTCTATTCAGCACCGCGGTATTCTCGGCACCGCGCGGGTGCAAATGTGGATCGGGCTGTTCGTCATCGTGCCGATGCTGATCGTCGGCGTCGTCCCGTTCTTCAACGGTGGCGTCAACTACGCGAACTACACGCCTTTCGTACCGCCAACCGGTGAGTGGAACAACGCAGGCTGGACCTTCTTCTTCGGCGGCCTGTTCATCGCGGGTTGGTCCACCTATGCCTTTGAGACCGCTGTTTGCTACACGCGCGAATTCAAAAATCCTGCTTCCGATACCAAGAAGGCCATCATTTCTGCCGGCCTGCTTTGTGTCGTCATATATTCTTTGGTTGCAACGACCTTTCAGGGCTTTCTTGGTCTCGATGGCATGACGGCTCCAGGCATCGTCGACGGAACCGGTGTTGCGGCTGCTATGGGTAACATGGTGGGCGGCGGCTCGCAGATCGTCACGCACCTTCTTGAGATGATGATGATCCTGGCGCTTATCCTCGCGATCATGATGGCGATGGCCGGCTCGTCACGCACACTCTACCAAGGCGGCGTCGACGGATGGCTGCCAAAGTATTTGGCCCATACCAACGAACATGGCGCTCCTACCCGCGCAATGTGGACCGACCTCGTGTTCAACTTAGGATTGCTCACGTTCGCGGCTTCGGATGCAACGGCCTACTATCTCATCTTGTCGATCTCGAACGTCGGATACATGATCTTCATCTTCCTCAATCTTCAATCGACATGGATCCATCGGATCGACAGCCCTGACATTCCGCGTCCTTATCGCGCTCCAACTTGGCTCATTGCCTTCAACGCCCTCCTCGGCTTCTTCAATCTCTTCTTGATGGGAGTTGGCGCCAAGGTTTGGGGTAACCCGAATGCGTTGTGGTACGGCTTGGCCTTTGGCGCACTGATTATCCCAGTCTTCCTCTTTCGGCATTATGTGCAGGACAAGGGACGCTTTCCGGATCACATGCTGATCGATCTGGATCTCAAGAGCCAAGATCTTGGAGCGCGCCGCGCAGGCTTCCTGCCTTATGCGGCTCTGCTGGTTGGCGTCGCGATTACACTGTTTGGTCACTACTACTTCCAGCTCCCCCCGGCCTAAAGCTGCCCACAAAGAACAAAAAAGCCGGAGCCCATGGGCTTCGGCTTTTCGCATCTCTCGGCCAAGGCGGACAAAACTCGCCGTACTCCGGTGAGACCTCCCTCAGAAATTGATCTTGGCG
This sequence comes from Hyphomicrobiaceae bacterium, assembly GCA_041397645.1. Taxonomy (NCBI): domain Bacteria; kingdom Pseudomonadati; phylum Pseudomonadota; class Alphaproteobacteria; order Hyphomicrobiales; family Hyphomicrobiaceae; species Hyphomicrobiaceae bacterium. Next base: position 58,990 of record JAWKWE010000007.1, read on the forward strand.
CCTGTAATGACCATGTCGAAGGCGTCAAAATTAGTCGTAATAGCCCCGGTCGTCGCGTCACCATCGGAGTGGCGATAGAGCGCGTACATTACCATGCTGGCGTTTTCGATCTCCTGTGCGACGCCGGCTGCCCAGAAGTCGAGGTTTGAAGAGTCGGCAGCCTTGCTCAATCCGACATCGTCATGGCGGTACTCGACGAAGACGTTGGTCTTGCCAAGCTCAAACCACTTTCGCTCGATGCCTCCCTGGAGGTACCAAGTGTCGGACTTGTCGTTGGCCACTTGGCCAGGTTTGAGATCGATACGGTTCACGCCGTAGCCGCCGAAGAGAAAGACGCCGCTCGGCTTATGGCGGAGCAACGCGCCAGTGCCCCACCACTGGCAGTCCCCGTTCCCCATCGTGCACGGACCACCATTGACACCTGGGTCCGTGCTCTCACCATATCCAACGGATGCATCAAGTCTGAAATCGCCAAACTCCCCGCTATAGCGCAGAGCCGTGTCCCACTGGTCGTCCTCCCCCCAAGCGGCCGAGGCCGTAAAACCGGCAAACGTGGGAGTGTCGTAGCGGACGGTGTTGCGCAGTCCGTCCTGACCGGGCGTCCCGTTGTTGAAGCCTCCCATGAAATCTGTCCATTTCGCCCCAAGCACGCCATTTGAACGCGTGCGGAAGTTGCCAAGCGCGACGCCGGCCGCCTCATAGTCGGAAACGTTTCGCGTAAGAAGGTTATCAAGGTTGTCGATGAGGTGGTAAGTGGCTGTATCGAACCGCCCCATCGCGAGCCTACCGAGCTGCTTGCTCTTGACGTACCAAGCCGACTTGCGAACCGCCATCTTGCTGTCGCCGGCATTGTCCTGATCGAATGACTTTGAGCCAGCCCCATTAGCACCGATCTCAAGAACGTAGCCCGCAGACCAGTCAGCCGTAATTTTGGCGTCACCCGATACGCGAAAGCGGCTTTGCTCAAGCTCATTGGTGCCGACATAAGCATTGCGTTCGGTGCCATCGTCCCAGAAGAAGACCGCTTCATTCACCCAGCCCGAAACCGTGAGGCTCACCTTACGATTACCCTTGCGTGCCGTGGTCGCCTCAAGTTCGGCGATGCGCTCTTCAAGATCGGCGCAACAATCGCCGCCCAGATCGGCAGCCAATATCGGCGCAGGCGAAATCATTAGCGACATCGCCCCAACCGCTACCGCGAACATACGTCCAACAAAGCCCCCGGACATCGACTAAAATCCCCCGAAAGTTGCAGCCCCTGCCGATTCTACCTATGATAGCATTTCGACCTCTGAAACTCAATTTCGATCAGCATCGAAACGATCACTCGCTATTCGATATAGCCTAATGGAAATATGGCGTTCTGCAACGAAGAGATTCTTCTATTCTTTGTTCTTGTGCTGCGCAAAGAGCGCCCAGCGGCTCAGCGATTTGTCAGATGTCCTCCGCACGAGACTGAAAGTTGAAATCGGGAATTGAGGCGATTAAGGCCTAAGCGCGCACGATCCGCTTCCTCGGCGGACTTCGAGCCAGCGGGAACAGCTAGTTCGTGGAGCTCTTCCGAGATGGCCGCCAAAGAAGCCCGGCGCCTGACATCTAAAGGGGCAAGAGGATCGGGCCATCTGGTGCGTTTCCTCGATGACAAGGGTTCGGTTATCGCTGAGATGGTCACCGGCAAACAAAGCAATGACGCCGTGACGGCAGCCACGACACGACCCTACGTGCGCCGGCCCGGCGAGGATCAGACGTGGCTTGCGAACCGCACTATCAAAGCACCTGTCGCGATGAGAGATTGGGCAAAGACCAAGATTGTCGATTGGATGCCACCAACTATCAAGTCGGCGCAGATCGAGGTCGCAGGTGATCCCGCCTACGACATCATCCCTACCCGACAAGAAAACGCTCATGTTGAGCGAAATTCCCTCCGGCACGAAACTCAAATACGTCAACAGCGTCGACGATATTATCGAAGCCGCGAGCTTGATCGAATTCAAGACGGTGCGCAAAGCAGGCACCGGCAAGAGCTACCCGCGGGTTGGCAAGGTAACGTTAGAGAACGACAAGAACCTCAAGGTTGCGATCGAGTACTTCTCCGACGGCACAACGGCTTTTGTGACGATAACGCCGGCGGGCACAGGCGAAGGCCAGAAAGCGGCAAGCGAACTCGCGTCGCGCACGCAGGGCTGGGAGTTCGAAGTGCCCCATGAGGAAGTTTCAGGCGCGCTTCACAAAAGGGCAGACCTTCTAGAAGATGCTTCTTCTTGAAGTGATCGTCTCAGAACAAGCACGGGACCGTCGAAGTACACTGCGTCGGCGGTCCATTTTCTATTCGCAGCACTTCTTCTGGGCACCTGTATCTTCCGGATCATATACCTGCCGCCAACGCCCATAGCGCCAAGGCGCGAAGGGGTGGTGGATGGAACGGATGTCGGGCGCGGAGTCAACGCCATGAGTGCCGCCGGGGCCGCACCGAGCCAAGCGCGAGAGCATCAACCAAAAACCGCGCCACGCACCGTTGGTTTCGATCGCATCGAGCGCATACTGCGAACAGCTCGGCCAATGCCGGCAGTGGTGACCCGCCAGCGGCTTCAGTGTCCAACGATACAGATGGATCGGTGCCTTCAGCACCGTTTTGGAGATCCGCCCGGTCAATCCTTCGACCATGCCTGTCCTTCGACCGATACGAAACTCAGAGCGCTTTGGCTGTGGCTGTTGATTTTGCCCCGGCCTCATCGAGCGCGCGCTCGACTGCATCGAAGACGAGCAGCGTGGAAGCGTGTCGGGCGCGATAATTTCGCACTGGCTCCAGCGACCCCAAATCCGCCCAGCGTCCTGTGGGGGGCGGGCCATTCTCCTTCAGCATAGCGCGCATCTGAGCTGCGATGACATGGAGTTCTTCAGGCGTAGAGCCCACGATCTCTCGCGCTACCACCGCTGCGGCGGCCTGCCCGAGCAGGCACGCTTTCACGGTTTGTCCGTAGTCAGAAACCTTTCCGTTCGCCATCTTAAGATCGACGGTTACGGTCGAGCCGCACAGTTTGGAATGGGCGGTGGCTGTTGCATCCGGCGCTTCCAGGCGCGTGCCCCGCGTCGAGGCGCCCGCCAGTTCTATCAGCTTCGTGTTGTAGATCTCGTCCAGCTCGGCCATGGGCTCTTTCAGCAGTTTCTGGCAGCCGCTCCGCCCCCCGTTAACCGAAGGTGAAAATCCGGCGACCGAGGGTGATCAGCACTTTTTTGGTGTCGTTCAAATCGACCCAGGTTCCTATATAAGGGTTGTATCGGGCGAGCGCGAGGCCGCGATTATTCGCATATTGCCCCAGGATCCGTTCCGACAAAGCCTTTGGACACCCACAAAGCCCCATGAAGAAGTCGTCGACCGCCGCCCCAATCATTGAAAAGCTGCCGCCGCGCCGCCCTACCCGCGCTCAGGCCGAAGAGGCCGTGAGCACGCTTCTGGCCTGGGCCGGAGACGACCCCGCGCGAGCCGGTTTGCTTCAGACGCCGCAGCGGGTGGTTGATGCCTATGGCGAGTATTTCTCAGGCTATGGCTCGGATGCCCTGGCGGAGCTGTCGGCCACTTTTGAAGACGTGACCGGCTACGACGACATCGTCATGCTGAAAGACATTCCGTTCGAAAGCCACTGTGAGCACCACGTCGCGCCGTTCCGAGGTATTGCTCACGTAGCCTACCTCCCCAATCGGCGCATCGTCGGCTTATCAAAGCTCGCCCGAGTTGTGGAGATCTATGCCCGTCGCCTTCAGACCCAGGAAGCGTTGACCAGCGAAATCGCTCAAGCGCTGATGGACGGGCTTGGGGCTCGCGGCGTGGGAGTGATGATGCTTGCAGAGCATGATTGCATGTCCATGCGGGGCGTGCGCCAGCGCGGAACCAAGACGATTACATCACGCTTCATGGGCTGCCTGGAAGCGGACGAGGCCTGGCGCAATCGCTTCTTTGCGATGCTGCAGACCTCGGGCAACGAGACTTGAAGCAACACTGGCTTTTCCCGACGGTTGAAAAATCCACGATGACATCAAATTCAGTACAGCGGTTCGCACCGCGCGGCGATGTGAACGAGATTGAACAGGGCAAGTCATTCAGCCCCAAATTCGACGATGCCGGTCTGATCAGCGCTATCGTCACCGACCAAGATAGCGGCAACGTGCTCATGTTCGCGTACATGAATGAGCAAAGCCTGCGCGAGACGTTGTCTACAGGTTACGCGCATTTTTGGAGCCGCTCACGGGGGAAACTTTGGAAGAAGGGCGAGGACAGCGGAAACCTGCTGCGCGTCGTGGAAATCCGCACCGATTGCGACCAGGACGTCTTGTGGGTAATCGCGAAAGTGGAAGGCGAAGGCGTTGCGTGCCACACCGGCGCTCAAAGCTGTTTCTACCGGCGACTGATGCTCTCGCCGGCTGACGCCGTATCAAGCGCGGGAGGCGCCCTCACCCTGGAACATGCTGCGCTGCCGCGTAAGTGCAGTCCGTGATCTCCGAGACGTGAATGGCGTAAACCCTACTGAAACACGCCGTCTTCACCCATGTCTTAACTATCGGTAGCTTCTTTACGGTAGTCTGGCCTTAACGCGATTCGTATTATGGTCTTAATTCTGTTGTGAGCCCCTTGCCGTTGGCGGCACCGAGGCATGGCATGGTCCCTGCGCATCCTGAGTTGCAGGCAAGACATGCTCAAGAGCCAAGGAGTGGAAGAAGCAATGGCCGGTTTGAAGATTGGCTTGGCACTTGGTGGCGGCGCTGCACGAGGTTGGGCGCATATCGGTGTACTCAAGGCCTTGTCGCAAGCCGGGATCAAGCCAGACATCATCGCAGGCACATCAATCGGCGCGGTGGTCGGAGGTTGTTTTGCTGCCGGGCACTTGGAAGATCTGGAAGGTTTCGCGCGCGAACTCACGCCGCGCCGCATCTTCGGCTATCTCGATTTCAACCTCGCAGGTAACGGCCTGATTGGCGGGCAACGTCTGTGCGATCGGCTTGATCGCCACCTCGGCGATCGTCGCATCGAAGAGTTGGAGACGCGCTTCACAGCCGTTGCGACCGAAATCGGCACTGGGCACGAGCACTGGCTCTCGCGTGGCAAGCTGGTCGAGGCTGTGCGCGCCTCCTACGCGCTTCCTGGCATTTTCAAGCCCGTGCGCATCAACGGCCGCTGGTTGTTTGACGGCGCGCTCGTCAATCCGATTCCGGTTTCAGTCTGCCGGGCATTGGGTGCGCGCTACGTCATCGCGGTAAATTTGAACTTCGATATTCTCGGCAGAGGCAGCGTTCTGCATTCGGGAGAAGTCGACTACGGTTCAGACGAAGAAGCCGGGCTTGATGCAATCGAAACAACAACCACGCCTGCGCGGGGCATGAAAGCGCTTCTACAGCGCCAGATTCTTGGCAGAGGCGACGGCGCTCCGGGCATTTCCACCGTCATGGTCGATGCATTCAACATCGTGCAGGATCGCATCGCGCGATCGCGCCTTGCTGGCGATCCGCCCGACGCCATGATCTCACCGCGCCTTCAGGATTTCGGACTGTTTGATTTTCACCGGGCAAACGATCTGATCGAGTGCGGCCAAGTCGCGGCGGCGCGTCAGATCGAGGACATCGTGCGCGAAGTTGAAGCGCGCAGCAACCGGCGCGGGGCTGTCAACACAGCCCAGCGCCCTGTTCTTACCGCGAGCGGTCAGCCTGTAGCGAAGTAACCGCGCATTGCCGACACTTCAAGTTCCACTTCAGCGATGTGATGCTTCACGATATCGCCGATTGAAACAATGCCGATGAGCCGACCGTCCTCCACGACGGGAAGATGGCGGAAACGACCATTAGTCATCATTTCCATGATCTCATCGACCGGCGTTGTCTCGCCGCATACAATAACATTGCGCGTCATCACTTCGGAAACCGGCACCGTCAACGCGTCTACGCCTTTCTGAGCGATGACGCGGATGAGATCGCGTTCGGAAATAATTCCCGCGACCGCGCCGCCACCACCCACGATGACGATCGCACCGATCTTCTTTTGAGCAAGACGATTGGCGATTTCCTGAACCGTCTCCTCCGGGCGCGCCGTCGCCACGTTGCGCCCCTTTACCTTTAAAATGTTTGCAATGATCAACAGCGCCTCCATGTCGTCGATTCTATCGACGCGCGACTTAAGTCATCGGTACCCCGTGCTCCGGACTCTTTGTGATCCGGTTGCGTAATAATGGTGCTGTAAAAATTACATGGGAGCAAGCCAATTTATGCGACGTTTGTCGGATACTCCGCATGCGTTGGTGAACCTCGCTGCGGCGCAATATCAAACCAACCAAAGGTCAATAGACCAAAAAAATAGCCGCCCAAATGCGCTTCCCACGCAATCGTTCCGACACTTGAGAACGAACCAAAGCCGATCATGGCTAGCAGGTTGAGGGCAACGAAGGCTGTCGTCGCTGCGATTGCACGGCGGTCGCGCAAGGTCGCGCCGAGCGGCATCAGCGGGATGGCAGCAGGATTTTTGCTCAAAAGCCAACCCTCCCTGCTGTCGAGAGCGGGAAACAAAAAGCGCATCACCGCGCCCATGAGCCCTGCAATCGCCCCGGAAGCCCCAATCACAGGCGCCATGAGGCCGACGTGCAGCGCGAGAAATAAAAGCGCCCCGGCAAATCCGCAGCAAAGCGTGAAGATGACGAACCGCCACCCTCCGATCCGGCGACAGATCACCGATCCGAAAGCCAGAAGCCACGCACCGTTAATTCCTAAGTGCACCTTGTCTGCATGAACAAACATATGGCTAACGAAGGACGTGACCGACGCGACGTCGCCTCCGGGAATTTCGTTCGCGAGGCCTGAATAGCGCGCTGGAATGAATGCGAGCGCCACCAGCCACCACAGCGCATCATCTTCGTTAAGGCTGAGCCGCGCCAGATGCACCGCAATCATGATGCCGAGCAGAACGACAACAGCGAAAGGCACGTTAAAGATGGGCTGGCGTTGCGACACGGATTTCGTTCCTCGCTCTTGGTTTCAAATCTGCCCCCCTGAGCCACGCGAGGATCACGCCAGTGTCCCGACCCTGCCAGCAGGACCATTGGCTCCGCCGAGAGCTTGGTTTCCCGTCCAGGCGGATTGGCACGATCGATGCTCTTTGATCTGGAACAAGAGCAGGCGGTGTCCCCAAGTGTCCCTCATTGACACACGAAAGGGAGTTTCGCCGACGAACAAATAACAATCCGGCGTGCGTGTAAAATGAAAGAAGCGGTCTCTCATCAGCTCTATGGTTATTGGAACGCTATGCGGGGCGATCGCCTCGCGCCCAAGCGCTTCGAGATAGAGCCGTCCCAACTCGCCAAGATCCTCCCCGACACCTTCATTATGGAACGTATCAATCCCGAGACGGTCCGGTTCCGGCTGGCGGGAACCAGGATTTGCGAGGCCTTTGCGACCGAGTTCCGCGGAATTAACGTCTTCGACTTGTTCAATTTGGAAGACAAGATCACCATGCAGCGGGAGTTCTCCGTTATCGCCCGCCAGGGTGCCGTAGGGGTGATGGAAATTGCCGGCAGCACGGACAGCGGAAGAACCACCGGCTTTGAGATCGTCGTCACGCCCTTGATGCATACACGCGACGTCATCGACAGATATCTGGGGTCCATTGCGCCGATCGATCCGCCGGATTGGCTGGGCAGCGAACCCATCACCACCCGCAAACTCATTGCCAACAAACTGATCTGGCCGGACGGCCGCCCTCACGCCGTTATCGACGCCATGGCACGTCAGTCACCGTTCATGCCTCATGTGCGCAACGCCCGTCTTGTGCGCGTCGACCGCCGCCAGTTCCGAGTCTACGACGGCGGCCTCTCCGATCAGCGCGAGGACGACCTCTAGACGGCGGTTGAAGTACCCGCTTCCGTTTGCGGAGTTGTAAGCAGCATTCGGCACTCTTTTCAAAAACGAGGCGGCGTTTAGCCGTTCGTTAAGATCCTGCCCGCCATACTCGTTTTTGAAGGCTCGACTCCCGAATTTCTGATCCGAGAGCCTTCAGGAACCCAGTGGCGGAATTGTTTATGTCTTTAATAACACAAGAACCCCGCGCAGCCGGTCGCCAGCCGGGCAACCCGCGCATCGTTCCTGATTTACGCCGCCACAGACGCGTGCCCGTTGTCCTGAACGGCCGCTTCATGCGCGAGGATCGTCAGGAATATAACTGCCAGGTAAAAGACATCTCCGTCGGCGGCGCTGGCCTCGCCTGCAACGTCCCCGTTGAGATGAACGAGCGCATCATCGCCTATTTCGACCACTTGGGCGGATTGGAAGCCGTGGTCACTCGCGTCTATCGCGATGGCTTTGCCGTTCAGTTCAAGGTCTCCCCCCACAAGCGCGAAAAGCTCGCTGCACAGATTACTTGGCTCATAAACCGGGACGCCTATCCCGACGTTGCTGGCCGCGCTCACGAGCGCTTTGGAACCGGCGGACGCAAGGCGCGTTTGCGCACCAATGAGAACATCACCGTTGATGTGGATGTGCTCGACATATCCGTATCTGGCGCGTCTGTCGGCACGGGCGCCCGCCCGCCGATCGGCTCAACAGTGATGCTTGGAGATTTCAGGGCTGTGGTGCGTCGGCACCATGACCAGGGCTTGGGGCTTCAATTCGAGGAGATGCACGACATCGAGGTTCTGCGGCGAAGTCTTCTATGAGCCGTGGTTGGACAATCCTGTTGTCTAAGAAGCGATGCCAAGAATTCCCCGCCATCTCGCCCAATTAGGGCAATTAAAATTTGAACTAAGGTTAGTTCAAATGCGGGTTCAGTTGTTGAGGCTAAATCGAACTGCGTGGTGTAAAGTCGCATACCGTATCCGAGGGCGTAACATGATGTACGGTCGCGTAAGCGTTGTAATAGCGTTGAGTGCAATGGCGTTCGCTGGGGGTTCCCCCGCGGTGGCGGATGGTTACAAAACCCTTTCGTCAAAGCGGTCTCCGGCCTTCATGCGTATCTACGGGAATGCATCGCCGCCATATGGCTTCGTTCGTTTCTGTGATGGGCATCCAGACGAATGTATTCAGGCGGGTTCTCCAAATGACGTTCGCTATGAGGCGACGCCGGAGCGGCTGAGCGAACTGGATCAGGTCAACCGCCTCGTCAATAAGACGATCGAGCCGGCGACCGACATGGAAATCTACGGCGTCAACGAGCTGTGGACCATTCCCACCACTAGAGGTGACTGTGAGGACTTCGCGCTTTTGAAGCGGCGGATGCTCATGGATCGCGGCTGGCCTGCGGGCGCACTTCTTATGACGGTCGTGCGCGATGAGAAGAATGAAGGTCACGCCATCCTCACCGCCCGCACGACGCAAGGCGACTTCGTCCTCGATAACAAGAACGAGGAAGTGAAGTTGTGGACGCAGACGCCGTATCACTACGTCATGCGCCAGTCCTACATCAATCCGCGCGTGTGGGTGTCTCTGGATCCGTCTGATGCTTCGCAATCGGCTGCGGTTGCTGGTGTCCAGGCAAATCCTGAACCGTTCGAGATGGATCACAACTGAACCAGGCCCTGGGTCTCACCCTGCAATCCCCCCAACCCCTCCCGGGCCTGTTTCCGGGCCGGACGCCCTCCCCCCCGCGTCCGGCCCGGACTGTTTTTTGGGGTCGCTTCAAGCGCATCGCCAGTCTGCCCATGCATGGCTAAACTCATGCGTGGCCGGAATTCGAGCGAGATCAGGATGTCGGCGAGGGGTGGCGTTGTCAGGATGCCGAAGGTTTGAAGCTAGCAGCGTAGCGTTTCCAGTTGGAGACATAACGGGCGGCGCCAGAGGAAAAGCGCTGAGCTTCATCATCGGTCAATGTTCGCACGATCTTACCAGGTGATCCGATGACCATCGATCGGGGAGGAATGACCTTGCCTTCCGGAATGAGGGTGTTTGCGCCGATGACGCACTCCTCACCGATCTGGGCTCCGTTGAGAATAACGGAGCCGATCCCGATGAGGCTTGCCCGTCCAATCGTGCAACCGTGCAGCATGACCATGTGGCCGACGGTGCAGTCGGATCCAATCTGGAGGGGAAATCCCGGATCCGTGTGGAGTACGCAGCCATCCTGGATGTTGGAACGCTCCCCAATCCGGATCGGCTCGTTGTCTCCACGCAAGACCGCGCCAAACCAGACGCTGGCCTCGTCCTCCAACGTGACGTTACCGAGCACGACAGCGTTGGGAGCCACCCAGTAGCGGCCCTCCTCCGGCAATGTCGGGCTTACGCCTCCCAAGTCATATAGTGTCATTACGCACTTCCTCGCATTGGATCTCGGGCGCTGTCTCAGACGCCTTCCAGATCCATGTCGAGGATCGCCATCTGGAGCTGATAAGAGGTCTCGCCATCCTCGACCTCGCGGTACAGGGCGGCCACGAACTCCCCATTGATGAAGACTTCCGCCATGTCATCCTTCTTGGGCTGGGCCTTCACCTCGAGGGTCGTGGCTCCAAAGGTCTTCCGCAAGTAGGTTTGCAGCCGAGCAAGTTCGTCTTTCTTCACGGTTATCTCTCCGTTTTCAGGCGTTTGAATTGTCTGGAATGCCGACAGGAAACGGGGGCTACAGCCCGCCGAAGTCATCGACCCAGGTTTGAGCCATGTTACGCGCAGGCTCTGGACATCCCGCCGTACCGACGATGCGAGCGGGCACGCCGGCCACGGTCGTGTTCGCAGGCACATCGGCAAGCACCACGGAGCCAGCCGCAATGCGCGAGCAGTTACCCACTTTGATGTTGCCGAGAACCTTGGCGCCTGCGCCGATCATCACGTTGTTGCCGATCTTGGGATGGCGGTCACCTGTCTCTTTGCCGCTGCCGCCCAGCGTTACCGCGTGCAAGAACGAGCAATTGTCACCGACCACCGCCGTCTCACCAACGACAAGCCCAGTCGCATGGTCAAGCATGATACCCTTGCCAAAGCGCGCAGCCGGGTGAATGTCGACGCCAAAGATGCGCGACGATTGGCTTTGCAGGTAATAGGAGAAGTCGTACCGGCCGCTCTTCCACAACTCGTGGGCGAAGCGATGCGTCACGAGAGCGTGGAACCCCTTAAAATAGAGGATTGGGTCCAGATAGCGCGTGCAGGCAGGATCGCGGTCGTAGACGGCCGCCAAATCGGCCCGCATGGTCGCCCCAATTTCCGGCTCGGTCTCAAGCACCGTCTGGAACGTCTGGGCAATCAGGCCCGCATCAACATCGGTGTGATTGAGGCGCTGCGCCAGACGGTGGCAGATGGAATCTTCCAGTTTGTTGTGACTGAGCACGGTCGCGAAGATGAAGCTGACGAGCGCGGGCTCCGCCGCCATGGCGTTGCTCGCCTCCTGACGTATCTCCGCCCAGATCGGATCCAGGCTTTGAACGTTGCCATTAACTTTGCCATGGAGCGGACCATGGGCCGGCGATCGCTTACTCACAGACGTCAAATCCTTCGAACGGCCACAGCCTGCGTGCCTGCTTTGGGCCGGCACAGTTCATGGGTTAAACGCACTGAACCCTGAAAGGCCTTGGCATCCGCCAATCGCTTAACACACAGGTTCCTAATACCAGTATAGCAAGTTCGCCCGTACGAGGACACCTGTTGCACCGCATATAATTCATGCCAAAGCAGTTCTGTCAGTCGAAATGGCGCGTTGCGCCAACGGCTTCAAGGCCGGTAAATGGCCGGCGACCCCAGTTTCCACGCCTTGAGGATGCCAACTTGACGACCGCAAGCACGACCGCCGCCACCCCTGCCCTACGCTACGTCAAGGAAGGGCCGCTCGCCTTCATCATCGCCGACAACCCGGCCCGTATGAATGCCTATACGGCGGCGATGTGGGCTGCGATCCCCCAGCACATCGCGACCGCCGTTGCCGACCCCGAGGTTCGGGTTGTCGTGATGCGCGGTGCGGGCGAAAAGGCGTTCTCGGCGGGGGCGGATATTTCCGAGTTTGATAGTGCCCGAACGGGCGATGCGGCTAAAACCTACGACGCCCTCAACGACGCCGCTTTCAATGCGATCATCGGCTGCCCGAAGCCAACCATCGCGATGATCCATGGCTTTTGTCTCGGCGGTGGACTTGGGCTAGCTTTGTGCTGCGACATGCGCGTTGCCGACGACGTGAGCCAGTTCGCAATTCCCGCTGCCAAGCTCGGCATTGGCTATAATGCACGCTGGGTGCGCCCTATCCTTGCGGCCATCCCGGCCTTCCGTGCCAAGGAACTGCTGTTTACGGGCCGGCGTTACAGCGCCAGCGAAGCGCTTGCTATTGGTCTCATCTCCCGCCTCGTCGCGGCCAACGACCTCGATGTCGCTACCCGGCAACTCGCGAGCGAGATTGCTGCCAACGCACCGCTGTCGGTGATGGCCGCAAAACGCGTCATTGATGAGATCGACCGTCATCCCGAAACACCGGACATGGCAGCGCTCGACGCGGCCATCGCCAAGTGCTTCGCAAGCGAGGACTATGCCGAAGGCCGCCGCGCCTTCCTGGAGAAGCGCAAACCTCAGTTCAAAGGAAAGTAGGCCGCCCGTGGCTTGCCAAAACTTAAGTCGCTTCATCCGGCAAAGGCGCACGCTCCACTTCCGGTTACTGTTTGCGGGGTGTGCCCTGGCGAGCGGTGGCCTCGTGTTACCGGTTCGGGCCGATCCTGCGCAACCGAACCAACGGCTCGAAATCCAGAATGCATGCTTTGCGCCATCGGCACTCAGCGCTGTGCCCGGCGAAGAGCGCATCCAGAAAGGCGATCATCGCTTCTCAAATCCGCCACCGCGTACCGCAGTCTTCCCGGCTGCTCCGGTACCGCAAGAACTGCGCGGATCGATCCGCCGCGTCGACCTTCCTCTCGGAAAGAAGCTCGTCGCGCTAACCTTCGACCTTTGCGAACTCAGCCACGAGATCGCTGGTTACGAAGGGCGCATCATTGACACCCTGCGCAAAGAAAACGTCAAGGCGACCTTGTTTGCTGGCGGCAAATGGATGCGTTCGCACATAGAGCGGACGCAGCAGCTCATGTCCGATCCGTTGTTTGAAGTTGCAAATCACTCCGAAGCCCACCGCAACCTGCGCCTACTCAACGGCGAAGCTTTGACCGAAGAAATCCTCGGGCCGGAGCGAGCGTGGGAGAACATTCGCAAGAATTTGAGTGAGAAGCAGTGCCTGGCGAGTATGCCCGATGCAATTCAAAGCATACCACAGCGCCTGTCACTGTTTCGGTTCCCCTATGGCGCGTGCAATCCACAAAGCCTCAACGCTGTGAACGACTCAGGTCTCCTTGCCATCCAATGGGATGTATCGACTGGCGATCCTTCACCCGGCACGAGCGCAGCCGCGATTGTGCGCACTGCCGTCAAGCGCGTCAAACCCGGTTCAATCCTGATCGGCCATGCAAACGGTCGCGGCTGGCACACACCCGACGCTTTACCGCTCGCCATCGCCGCGCTGAAAAAGGAAGGCTACACCTTCGTCACCGTCTCGGAGCTGCTGGCTTCAGGCAAACCGGTCATTGCCCCCACCTGTTACGACAACCGTCCTGGCGATAGCGACCGCTACGATCACTTCACCAGTTTGCTGGGTGGAAACGCCAAGACCTCGGCTCAGTCTACTGGCGCGACGTGGGGATCGACGGTTGTGAAGCCCGCGCGAAAAGGAACTCGCAACTATGTCAAGCCGGTTCCTCAACAGCCCAACTGAGCCTGTCGTCATAGGCCCGGCTCTCAGCGTCTCGGCCTGCACACTGCAGGAGGCGAAGGCCCTCAGCATCGCCTTCGCGCACATGGAGCCGTGGTCGCGCTATCCGTTTCCTGCCCCCACGCTTGAAGCCTACCTCGCAGGCCAAGAGCTGGGAGCACCGCGCTACGCGATCTACGCTCAAAATCGACTTGCGGGCGCAGTGGGATTACGCCTCAACTGGCTTCGGGGACCTTACATACAGTTCCTCGGAGTGCTGCCTGAGTTTCAGACCATCGGGATTGGAGGCGAGATACTAAAGAAGCTGGAGCAGGATGCACGGGAGGCCGGGAGCCGGAACCTGTGGGTCGCCGCGTCCGACTTCAACGAAGGCGCACAACGCTTCTATTCCCGACACGGCTTTGCGCACGTGGGCGTCCTCGACGATCTCGTTCGGGATGGTATCGCCGAGGTTCTTCTACGAAAGCGCCTTTAGCTCTCTCGCTTGTCCCGTGCCCGATCCAGACCCTCCCTTAGCCGATCTCGATCACGATGCGGCCGCGGATCTTGCCCTGGAGAATGTCCTCAGCCAGCTGGGGGACTTCCTCGAAGGCATGTGTGGTTGTTACCTCGGCGAGTTTGGCCGGGTCGAGATCTTGCGCCAACCGGCTCCATGCTCGTTCCCGCTTCGCCATCGGCGCCATAACGCTGTCGATACCAGCAAGCGTAACTCCGCGAATGATGAAAGGCAGGACACTGCCGGGCAGATCTGTGCCTTGCGCCAGGCCCGTCGCAGCAACACAACCAGAATACTTCGTGGCGGCGATGAGGTTGACCAGAGTTGTCGATCCCGCGACGTCGATCGCTCCCGCCCAGCGTTCCTTGCTGAAGGCTTGAGCAGCACCCGACAGTTCTGCACGGTCAATTATCTCGGAGGCACCGAGCGATTTCAGGTAGGCATCCTCCTCTCGCCGGCCGGTCGATGCGATGACGTGGTAGCCCAGTTTTGAAAGCACCGAGACGGCAATGGAGCCGACGCCACCAGCTGCGCCTGAAACAGCCACCGGACCTTTGTCTGGCGTCACGCCGTGGTCTTGAAGCGCGAGAACGCACAGCATTGCTGTGTAGCCTGCCGTGCCAATCGCCATGGCCTGAGCCGGGCTGAACGCTTCGGGACGCTTGACCAGCCAGTCGCCCGGCACCCGCGCACGTTCCGCGTATCCACCATGATGGCGTTCGGAGGTGCCATAGCCGTTCAAGATAACCTCATCGCCGGGCTTAAATCGCGGATTGGTCGAGGCCGTCACAACTCCGGCAAAATCGATGCCCGCGATCATCGGCAGACGTTTGGGCGGAATGCGGCCCGACAGGACCAACCCATCTTTGTAGTTCACCGTCGAGTGGGTGACGCGCACGTCGACATCGCCCTCCATCAGGTCGTTGTCGTCCAGAGTCTTGAAATTCGCAGCCAGACCTTTAGCTGCCTTCTCAACGATGAGAGCCTTGAACTGGGTCATTCGAATTTGTTCCCTCAGATGATCGACATTTTTTTATTGTGCGGCGCACGAGGTTGCTACCGTCATCTGAGCAACGCCTACGTTGCATAGACGCACACCCGAATCCCAAACTACCTATCCAAGCAAAAGCCGGGACTTGCGAAACCGCGTGAATAGCAAAACTTCCCATGCCCTGTCCGGCTGGACAACCTCCGCTGATCGCGTGGCAGATCTGCAATGCGCCCTATAGACGCGGACGTGTGGCAGCGGCGCGGCAGCGCAATACATTTTTTGCTTGGCATCCACCCTAAGTCGCATCTAGCGTCTCGATCGCTCCGCTGTCGCAAGCGGCGCGCGACCTGAAACCTCTCTTAGGAGACGTCGATGGAACTCAGAATGAGACTGAATGTGCTGGCAGCCTTCTTGTCGTTTGGATTCGTGGCCGCTGTCGTTTTCGGGATGTTTTGAAGACGCGGAGGGCGCGTTTCCCATCGATCATGAAGGTTTGTCGGTTGTCGCAGCTGTAGGCGACGAGACCGAAGAGCCAAGGCGGGTTCTTGATCCAGTAAAGAATTAAGAAAGGCGCGATGGCCGTTCCCATCGCGCCTTTCGCGTTTTGACTGCCCGTTAAGCTAGCGACGCATGAAATAGCCCACGATCGCCAGGATCAAAGGCACGTAGAGATTCGGAAACTTAAGCGGGATGGCGTCGATGAGATTTGGTGTAAATATAACCAAAGCCGCACCAATCATCGCGAAAAGCAAGGACGCCGCAAAGGAGCTTCCAGAGCGCTGAGGCACATCCTTCAAAACAAACGATGCGGCCAGTCCGATGATCCAGACGATCAGCGCATAGGCGCCGGCGTGCACGAAGAAGCGAAGGTCGCCGGTTACTGGAATGAATTGCAAAACAGACGGCGCGAGAAGATACGCTCCGGCGAATTGCAGCACGATGAGAAAGATATTGCTGAGCATTGGTCCCCCTGACTCGCGCCCATCCCCCACTCACCCACCAGCAGTCAAGGCGCCTCCAGCGCGGACCAATAGCACGACTCTCTGACAACCCCAAAACACGCACACCGTCATGTCTTCAAACGGTATCCGGTCTTAAATATATACCAAATCACGGCAAGGCAGATGATGAGAAAAAGGAACGTCATCATCAGGCTCAGCTCCACGCCGACATCTGAGATCTCGTAGAAACTCCAGCGAAAGCCGCTGATCAAATAGACCATGGGGTTAAGAAGTGTCACCGCCTTCCAGAAAGGTGGCAGCATGTTCAGCGAGTAGAACGTACCGCCCAGGAAGGACAGGGGCGTAATAACGAGCAACGGAATAAGTTGCAGCTTTTCGAATCCTTCCGCCCACAATCCGATGATGAATCCAAGCAGGCTGAAAGAAACTGACGTCAGCAAAAGAAACGCGAGCATCCAGAACGGATGTGCGATGCGAACGTCGACGAATAAACTCGCGGTTACGAGAACGATGAGGGCAAGAATTACCGATTTGGTAGTCGCGGCCCCCACATAGCCAAGCACGATCTCAACGGGCGAGATTGGCGCGGACAGGATCTCGTAAATCGTTCCTGTGAAGCGGGGAAAGTAGATTCCAAAAGAGGCGTTGGCTGTGCTCTGCGTTAAGATGAGCATCATCATGAGGCCTGGCACGATGAACGCACCATAGCTTATGCCGTCCACCTGCGAGATCCTCGAACCAATAGCAGCACCGAACACGACGAAATACAAAGCAGTGGAAAGGACCGGCGAGATAATGCTCTGCATGAGCGTGCGCTTCCAGCGCGACATCTCGAAAACGTAGAGCGCTTTTACCGCTTCTATATTCACTGCTCCGCCCTCTTGACCAGATCCACAAAGATATCCTCAAGCGAGCTCTGCTCAGTCCGCAAGTCGGAGAAGGTAATCCCGGCAGCGCGCAAATCGTTAAGTAGACTGGTGATGCCAGTGCGCTCTCCCTTCGCGTCGAAGGTGTAGGTCAAACGCGCCCCGTCATCAGAAAGCGTGAGATGGTGCGCTTCCAAGCCGCCAGGCAAGGCATCAAGCGGTGTCTGTAGCTCTAGCACGAGCATCTTACGGCCGAGCTTGCGCATCAGCTCGTCCTTACGTTCCACAAGAATGATGTCTCCCTTGAGGATGACGCCTACGCGGTCGGCCATCAATTCGGCTTCCTCAATGTAATGCGTCGTGAGAATGACGGTCACACCTGCCGCGCGCATCTCGTTGATAACGTCCCACATACCACGACGCAGTTCGACATCGACGCCAGCTGTCGGCTCGTCCAGAAATAGAATCCGCGGTTCGTGCGATAGCGCCTTTGCAATCAAGAGGCGTCGCTTCATGCCGCCCGACAGGCTCATGATGCGGCTGTCCTTCTTGTCCCAGAGCGAAAGCTGGCGAAGGATCTTCTCGACAAGAGCGTAGTCTTTTGGCTTGCCGAAAAGACCCCGGCTGAAGTTCACCGTCGTCCACACGGATTCAAACATGTCGAGCGTCAGCTCTTGCGGCACCAGTCCGATGGCGCCACGGGTTGCGCGATACTCTTTGACGTTGTCGTAACCCGCAACGGCAACCGAGCCCGAGGTCGCATTCACTATCCCGCAAATGATATTGATGAGCGTTGTCTTGCCGGCACCGTTAGGTCCCAGCAGGGCAAAAATTTCGCCTTCATTGATCTCGAGATTGATTCCGCGCAGCGCGCTGAACCCCGAGGCATAGGTCTTGGAGATGTCTTTGACAGATATGATCGCTGGCATGGGCAACGTTTAGCAGAGCCTTTGGTCCTTAAACAGACCGCTTATGTAGGCTGCTGACAAAATCAAGCGCATGGACGTCGGCACCGGCAATTTCGGCTCCCCCGCCAAACATCACGCGACTTTGGTATCGGCCCGCCGCCTGGGATCATAATTGAGGATAGGGGCGAGCCATCGCTCGGCTTCCTCAGGTGTCCATTTCTTGCGCTGCGCGTAATCCTCTATCTGATCGCGTTCGATCTTCCCCACCCCAAAATAGTGGCTGTCAGGATGCGCGAAGTAGAGGCCGGAAACAGAAGCGCCCGGCCACATGGCAAAGCTCTCGGTCATCGCGATGCCGGTTGTATTGGCGACATCCATCAACGTCCACAGTGTCTTCTTTTCTGTGTGGTCCGGTTGCGCAGGATAGCCAGGGGCAGGACGAATACCGGAGTATTTCTCCAAAATCAGATCCTCGTCGGTGAGGTTTTCATCCTTTGCGTAGCCCCACAACTCCTTGCGCACTTTCTCATGCATTGCTTCTGCGAATGCTTCTGCCAGACGATCACACAACGCTTTAGCCATGATGCGCGTGTAGTCGTCAGTTTTGGCTATATGCTTTTCAATTGCTTCTTCTTCGCCAAGCCCCGCGGTGACGGCAAAGCCGCCGATGTAATCGGCAAGGCCGGTCTCCTTGGGGGCGATGAAATCAGCAAGCGCGGTGTGCGCCCGGTTACGGGTGGGATCGCGCGCGATTTGCTGGCGCAAAGTATGCAGCGTCGCGACCTTGTATTTGCGAGGCTCGCCCGAATACACCTCGATATCGTCCCCTACCGAATTGGCGGGCCAAAACCCAACCACGCCCGATGCCGTCACCCACTTCTCCGCAATCATGCGCCGCAGAAGCGCTTGCGCATCGTCAAACAGCTTTTTGGCTTCCGCTCCGACCTTGTTGTCGGCGAGGATTTGCGGATAGCGTCCCGACAGCTCCCAGGTCTGGAAAAATGGCGTCCAATCAATGTAGGGCACCAGCTTTGCGAGATCGTAGCTATTGAACGCTCTCGGCCCCATGAAGGTCGGCTTGACGGGCCTAAAGTTGTTCCAGTCAATCTTGAATGCGTTGGCACGTGCCTGCGCGAGCGTGATGCGCTGCTTACGCGCCTCGCCTGCGATATGGGCATCGCGCACCTTCGCGTAGTCCGTCTTCAGGCTCGCAACGAACCCCTTGCTTTCACCTTCCGACAGGAGATTTGAGACGACGCCAACGGCACGCGATGCATCGAGGACATAAACGGCCTGCCCACGTTCGTAGTTGGGCGCAATCTTCACCGCAGTGTGGACTTTGCTCGTGGTCGCCCCGCCGATCAGCAGCGGACAATCAAACCCTTCGCGTTCCATTTCGGCAGCAACGAAGCACATCTCATCGAGCGACGGCGTGATAAGTCCCGACAACCCAATGACATCGACCTTCTCCTTCTTTGCCGTCTCCAGAATCTTGGCGGCGGGAACCATCACACCGAGGTCGATCACCTCGTAATTATTACATTGGAGAACGACGCCAACGATATTTTTGCCGATATCGTGCACATCACCCTTGACCGTCGCCATCAGGATCCTGCCCGCGGCCGGCATCGCATCGAGACCGGAGGCTTTCTTTTCGGCTTCGAGGTAGGGTTGCAGATACGCGACCGCTTGTTTCATCACACGCGCCGACTTGACAACCTGTGGCAGGAACATTTTGCCGGCGCCAAATAGATCACCCACAACGTTCATACCTGCCATCAGCGGGCCTTCGATGACGTGCAGCGGCTTTTCGGCCTTGGCCCGCGCTTCCTCCGTGTCGGCTTCAATGAAATCGGTGATGCCGTGGACCAGAGCGTGCGACAGGCGTTCTTCGACCGATTTCTCGCGCCACGAGAGATCCTTCTCTTTGGCTTTCGCGCCCCCTTCGCCCTTGAAGCGGGGCGCGGCTTCCAGCAAGCGATCCGTCGCGTCAGGACGGCGGTTCAAGATCACATCCTCGCAAAGCTCGCGCAGCTCTTTGGGAATGTCGTCATAGAGCGCCAGCTGACCTGCATTGACGATACCCATGTCCATACCCGCCTTGATGGCGTGATAGAGGAACACCGAATGCATCGCTTCGCGCACGGGCTCGTTGCCGCGAAATGAGAACGACAGGTTCGAGACGCCGCCGGAGATGTGCACCAGCGGCATCTTCTCCTTGATCCGCCGCGCGGCCTCGATGAAGGCGATACCGTATTCGTTATGCTCCTCGATCCCCGTCGCCACCGCAAAGATGTTGGGGTCGAAAATGATGTCTTCCGGCGGAAAGCCGACCTTCTCGGTGAGCAGCTTGTAAGCCCGTTCGCAAATCTCGACTTTACGATCCGCCGTATCAGCCTGTCCTTGCTCGTCGAACGCCATGACGACGACGGCTGCGCCGTAGCGCAATACTTTGCGCGCCTGCTCAAGAAACGGGCCCTCACCCTCCTTCATGGAAATGGAATTGACGATGGCCTTGCCCTGGGCGCACTTCAGTCCCGCTTCGATAACCGACCATTTGGAAGAGTCGATCATGATCGGCACCTTGGCGATGTCCGGCTCCGCCGCAATCAGGTTCACGAACGTGGTCATAGCCCGTTCGCTATCGAGCAGCCCTTCATCCATGTTGATGTCGATGATTTGCGCACCCGCCTCGACCTGCTGCCTGGCCACCGCAAGGGCAGCCGCGTAATCGTTCTGTTCGATCAATTTGCGGAACTTTGCCGAGCCCGTAACGTTCGTGCGCTCACCGACGTTGATGAAGATTTGCGCTGCATTTCCTGTCGTCATGTGCTTTCCAGTCAATCGATCGAAGTGTGATAGCTCTTGCGGTGCGGTCGTTGCGCGCTTCGAAACACGCCATGGAGATTTCCGTTCTAGGCCCGCGGTTCAGACCTTAGCCGTGGACAAACGGCTCAAGACCCGAGAGGCGCATCCTTGGCTCAATCTCAGGAATGGAGCGAGGCTTAAACTTCTTGGCGTGCTCTGCGATGTGCGAAATATGGTCTGGCGTCGTGCCGCAGCAGCCGCCGACAATGTTGATCAGTCCGTCTGCGAACCAAGGTTCGACCTTGCATGCCATCTCATCGCCGGTCTCGTCATAGCCGCCCATGGCGTTCGGTAGACCTGCATTCGGATACGCCGAAATGCGCACATCGGCGACATGCGAAAGATCAGCGATATAGGGGCGCATAAGCTCCGCGCCCAACGCACAGTTCAATCCGATCGAGAACGGCTTCAAGTGGCGCATCGAGTACCAGAACGCCTCTGCCGTTTGACCCGAAAGCGTGCGGCCCGAACGATCGGTAATTGTGCCGGAAATCATGATCGGGAGCTCCAGATCGGCTTCCTCGAATGCTTCCAGCGTTGCATAGCCAGCGGCCTTGGCATTGAGCGTGTCGAAGATCGTTTCGATCAGAATGATATCGGCTCCGCCTTCGATGAGGCCTTTCACCTGCTCTTTGTAGGCTGTGCGAAGTTCATCAAAATTGACGTTTCGAAAACCGGGATCGTTGACGTCGGGGGAGATCGAGGCGGTACGGTTGGTCGGGCCGACAGCGCCGGCCACGAAGCGTGGTTTCTCGGGTGTCTTCTTCGTCCAGGCATCCGCAGCTTTGCGTGCCAGCTTGGCGCTCGCGACGTTCATCTCGTAGGCGAGCGCCTGCATTCCGTAGTCGGCCTGCGAAACAACCTGCGCGCCAAACGTGTTGGTCTCGGCGATATCCGCACCGGCAGCGAAATACTCGTCGTGGATGCCATAGATCATGTCGGGCTGGGTTAGCGACAACAACTCGTTGTTGCCCTTCACGTCCTGGTTCCAATCCTTGAAGCGCGCGCCGCGGTAGGTTTCCTCCGTCGGCTTGTGCCGCTGGATCATGGTCCCCATCGCGCCGTCGATGATCAGGATGCGCTCCCGCGCAGCTTTTTCAAGGGTAGCCCAGCTTGGCTTGCGTCTCATTCTAATACCTCAAACTTCAGGCTCCCAAAGGAGCCGGTGAACCTTTCAGATCGCGCCCGCGACCAAACTTGCATGGAGGGTCCGCGCACGTGCCTTGAGCCGCCGTTTTTCCCCCGTGCCGTGCGGCTCGGTGGCGCGGCCCTCCTGCTTTCTTTAATTGCGCCTTCCGACTCCGCTTGCGCGGAGCCAGATGTGTCAGCCCGCAGCCTGCTTCTTCTCCAACGGCGCCACCTTTAAAGGCCGAAGACCCAGCAGGTGACAGATCGCGTAAACGAGGTCAGCTCGGTTCAGCGTGTAAAAGTGGAATGACTTGATACCTTCATCGACAAGCTGCATCGCCTGCTCGGTTGCGACTGCCGCTGCCACCAGATGCGTGGTGCGCTCGTCGTCCTCGATGCCTTCGAAGCGCCGCGCCAGCCACGCAGGCACCGTGGCGCCCGCGCGTACGGCAAAGCCCGCGACCTGTCGAAAGTTGTGAATGGGCACAAGCCCCGGAATAATCGGGATCCAAATTCCCGCAGCGCGCGCGCGCTCAAGGAACCGCAGAAAGTGGGTATTGTCGAAGCCAAACTGCGTGATGATCCGATCCGCTCCGGCATCGACCTTGGCCTTCAGATTATCCATGTCGGCGGCGAGCGTAACGCTTTCAGGATGCTTCTCAGGATACCCGGCAACGGAAATCTCAAAGCCCGCGATCTTCTTCAGGCCCGCTACAAGATCGGCAGCGTTTGCATAGCCTCCCCCATGCGGCTCATAGTGCGTGCCGACGCCTCCAACGGGATCGCCGCGCAAAGCAACGATGTGGCGCACACCGGCTGCCCAATAGGCACGCGCTACCTCATTCACCTCCTCCTTCGTCGCATCGACGCAGGTGAGATGCGCGGCCGGTCGCAATCCGGTCTCTCGAATAATGCGCGAAACCGTGGCATGGGTGCGCTCGCGCGTGGAGCCGCCCGCGCCGTATGTCACCGACACGAATTCCGGCGCAAGTGGCGCCAATCGCGAAATGGCAGCCCAAAGCTGCTCTTCCATCTTATCAGATTTGGGCGGGAAGAATTCGAACGAAACATCAATGTCGCCCGTACCGAGCAAGCGGCTTCTTCTTTCTTTTGACTCTGCCATTATCGGGCTTCCTCCAAACGCGTGTCGGTTCTCTGGCCGCCGGCCTTATGTGTGTGCCTATCGGCATCGCCGGAACGTTCTCCCAGCCAGATCGACACCGTCAGCTTTTTCGTCTTCTCATCCTCGCTGGGTGCCAGTTGCTGATAGCTCCGCGCGATCAGCCCGGCAGCCTCCATCCATTGCGTGACCTGCGCACGCGCAAACCCGAGGCGCTCATGTGCTTCCTGATCGCGCAGGAATTCCAGCGTATGCGGTGCGAAATCTACAATCAGCATCTTCCCGCCCGGCTTGAGAACACGAGCAGACTCGCGAATTGCGAGCGCGGGATCGGAGAGAAAGTGCAAGACCTGATGCATCACAATGGCATCAGCGGACTGATCCGCCAGCGATAGCGCATAGATGTCGCCGTGGCGTACTTGTGCCGAAGCATTGCCCGACTTCGAAAGGCGCGCGCGAGCGTAGGTCAACATTGCCTGGTTTACGTCGATGCCAAGGCCGCGCGTGTAGCGCTCTCCCAACAGCTCCAGAACGCGGCCCGTACCGGTGCCCAAATCGACCAAAAACGAGAAGGGACCCGCTCCCAACGCATTCAGCATCGCCGCTTCAACATCGCTTTCGGAAACGTGGAGCGCGCGGATGCGATCCCAATCGGCGGCGTGCGCTTCAAAGAATTTCTGAGCTGCAGCTTCGCGATCCCGTTTGAGGGCTTCTGCCCGCTCACGGTCGCGGCGGGCGTTCGCGTCAGCGGGATCAATGTCGGCCAACAGCCTCAGAGCAAGGCGGCCGCCGGGCGCGCGATCTGAAATGTGGAAATAGACCCAACTGCCCTCGCGGAACCGCTCGATAAGCCCGGCTTCAACCATCAGCTTAAGATGGCGCGAGATGCGGGGCTGGCTTTGGCCGAGGATCAAAGTCAGGTCTTTGACATTGAGCTCGCCCGCCTGAAGCAGCAGCAGGATGCGCAACCGGGTCGGCTCCGCCGCCGCCTTCATGGCATTGACCAAGTCTGGGGTGGATAGGTGGGCGTTTGTGTCCATGACGCATAGATATAAAGATATGTTTATGTGTCAAGCGCAATTGCGGGCAGGGTCGCCGGGGGAGTGGGAAAATCGCTTCCGCCATGAGCCGGGACAGTTGGCAACGCGCCATTAACCAAGTCGAGCCTACTGTTTTTTCCGAAAGTTCTTTCCGATTTTGACCCTGGATTGCCCTAGTCAGATGGATTGCCGAGCCGAATTTGCAGGAACGGGCCCTCGAGCCTCTTTGGATATGCGCGGCCGCCGTGATGGCGGGCACGCCACGCACACAAAAGTGCGCTGCCTGGCCGGCTTGGATCTGACAAGAGGCGTGCCGAGCATTCTTTTGCCGATATTGGCCTGCCAACTGGCGTCAACGCGCCTCGGGCTTACCTATGACAGAGGGTTGCACAAGCATTGTGTCCGGGGCAAAGATGCGAATGTCCAGGCGAGAGGGAATTGTAACCGTCCTCGGACGTTTTTCGCAAAAAGAATACGAGCGATCTGCCGACAGGCTGGTTTGCATCGAGGAGTTTTGGCGTGATGAAAATTGGTTCACTGGGGATGACTACCACGATGCGCTTCCACCGTTTTGCCTTCCTTGCACTCGCGACTTTCGCGGCAGCATTCATGTCTGTCGGCGCAGCGCGCGCAGAAACGCCAGCTGCTTATATGCAGCGCGTCCAGAATGAGTTGATGGCAGCGCAGCGCTCCGGTTCGTCAACGGCATTCTCCAACGTCCTGCGCAAGCATATGGACGTGCCCTCGATCGGATTGACGGCATTGGGTGAACATGCACGTACGTTACCTAAAGCTGATCGTCCGGCCTACTATAACGGCATGATCCGCTTCATTTCGAACTACGCAGCGAAGGAAGCACCCAAATACATGGTCGCCTCGGCCGTGGTCATCGGACAGGGCGAGGAGACCGTTGGTGGCGCAACGGTAGATAGCCGCATCACATTGCGGACGGGTGAAAGCTACGACATCCGCTGGAAGATCGTCCGCCGTGGCAATGCCTACAAAGTTCGCGATGCCCAGGTCGTCGGCTTTTGGATGACATCGTTCCTCGACACGCTGTTCCAGAATTATATCTCAGAGAACGGAAACAATCCCCGCGCTCTCATTCTGGCACTGAACCGGTCATAGCCAGCAGGCCGGCCCCAACGGATTTATGACAAGCGCCTCGGAGCCTCTCCGGGGCGCTTTGCTTTTGCCCGGCCCCTCGCCTGCCGACCTCAATGGCCGGCAAAATCCCGGCTTGCGCGAAGAGAAATATCGAGCGTGGCGCCTAAGCAACGTCCTAAAGTCTCTCCGCTCCTTGGTGCAGATCAGCAAAGTCGCGCCGCGGCAATGGCACAGGTGCGCTCGGCGCTATTCTCGGCAGTCTTTCAAAATGGGCAGATTCTCTCATGTCGGCCGTGAGATAGTGTGCCCGCGCAGTACGCCAAAAGCGGATCTAGCCGTCAGGGGCCTTCGCCGCAGGCGCTCACTTACCCCCTTGCCAAGGTGGTATTTGCCGCACGAGGTTGCTCGGGGCATCCTTGGAAACGGCCTGTTTGTCGTCACAGTTTTGGACACAACTGGCGCCCAATTGATTCTACCAAGAGGCCAGTAGGGAGAACCTCATGACGTATTCCAGATCGAAGGTCGCGCCGGTAGCGGCTGCCGCGATCCTCGCGTTGTCGCTCACCACCGCGTTTGCAGCCGACGATGCACCGGCAGCCGATCCGGCCGCGACGGAACAGCCCGCCGCCGACGCGGCAGCCCCGGCAGATGATCCCGCCGCAGCGCCCGCTGCGGAGGAAGCACCAGCTTCACCCGACGCAGCCGCAACTGACGGTGGGGCAGACGCCGCGGCGAGCGACGCGGCCCCCGCAGCCGACGCTCCAGCGGAAGCTCCCGCCGACGCAGCGGCCTCACCTGCAACAGAAGAAGCAGCCCCGGCTGGCACGGCAGAAGCACCGGCTGCGCCGGCGGCATCGACCGAACTTTCCGCAGACGACCTCGCTATTGGGACACCGGTTATGGCGTCCGACGGCGTACAGATTGGCGAAATCAACCGCGTCACGTCTGACGCATCGGGCAAGGTCAGCGAGATCCACGTGACCGCAGGCGGCCCAGCGGGACTTGGCGCCAAGGTCGTGGCAATTCCAGCCAGCATGATCACCGCTGGCGGCAAACCGGTGAAGGTATCGATAAGCGCCGCCGACGCCAAGAAACTCCCTATCCTGGATGACGGTCAGGGCTGACAGCCAACAGGCAAGACAACGTTTCAAGCAAAAGCCGCCGCCCTTAGGGCCGGCGGCTTTTTTGTTTGGTTTGCGCGTCGATTGTCGCTGCCACCGAACCATCCGCTCCAAGGAGCGTTTGAATACCTATCAGACCGGCACTCGCGCGTGGCGCGCTGACGCAGACTTCAACTCGCGAGAGCCTGCCGCCGCGCGTTCAAGGAGTTCTGCCATGAAGAAAGCTATGATCATCGTCCCGGTCGCTGCCTTTGGCGCATCGTTCGGCGCTTCCCCGCCAGTCTTCGCGCAAAACGCCGAACAAACCCCCATCACTGTCAAAGAGTTGAAGATCGGCAAGCCTGTCTATGGCGTCGACGGCATTCGTGTCGGAGAGATCAATCGCATCAAGGCCGATGGGGACGGTCGCGTCACGGAGATTCAAGTTACAACAGGTGGTCCTGCGGGACTGAACGCCGAGGTCGTCGCGATCAAGCCGTCCCAAATTGCAACCGCAGGCCCCGAGAATAAGAAGCTCGAACTTTCGATGTCGGGCGCCGCGGCCAGGGGGTTACCTGTGCTCAACGACAGCGACAAAGGCTAGGGCCCTCACCTTGTGAGCGATGACGGCTTTCACCAGTGCCGAATGATACCGGCAATAATAAAGCCGTTCGTCACGAGGTAGCACAGCACGATAAGACTGCGGATCACCGCAATCTTATCGGCCTCTCCATCGGTCGTGCCGCTCTTTTCGCCTAAAGCCTTAGCCCAAATTCGCCACATCATTCGCCTCCAAAGCCGGTGAAGCCGTTGTGGCGTCTCTAGTGCGATTCTTTGAGCTGACAGCTAGAGCTTTGGGCTTATTCACCTCTCGAATTTCTTGAACTTGATGCGATGCGGCTCTACGGCAGCGTCACCCAAGCGGCGCTTCTTGTCTTCCTCGTAGTCGGCGAAATTGCCTTCGAACCATTCGACGTGGCTGTCGCCTTCGAATGCCAGGATGTGGGTCGCGAGACGGTCGAGGAAAAAGCGGTCATGTGAAATCACCACGGCACAACCTGGGAAATCTTCCAGAGCAGCTTCGAGGGCCGAAAGAGTTTCAGTGTCGAGATCGTTGGTCGGTTCGTCGAGAAGCAACAGGTTGCCGCCTTCCTTGAGCAGCTTGGCGAGATGGACGCGATTGCGTTCGCCGCCCGACAACATGCCAACCTTCTTTTGCTGATCGGGTCCCTTGAAGTTGAACCAGCCGCAGTAGGCGCGTGAAGGAACTTCCTTCTTACCCCCCAGCGAAAGCTGATCGAGACCGCCTGAGATTTCTTCCCAAACGGTCTTCTTATCGTCGAGATGCGCGCGCGACTGGTCGACGTATGAGATCTTGACCGTCTCGCCCAGACGGATCGATCCCTTGTCTGGCTTCTCCTGGCCCGTGAGCATTTTGAAGAGCGTCGTCTTACCCGCACCGTTGGGTCCGATGACGCCGACGATGCCGCCCGGCGGCAACTTGAACGACAAGCCGTCGATCAAAAGGCGATCGTTAAAGCCCTTGGACAGGTTATCAACCTCGATCACCACGCCGCCAAGACGGGGCCCAGTCGCGATCTGGATAGTTGCCCGACCCGTTTCTTCCCGGCCGGCTTCCTCGGCGAGCTTTTCATAAGCCGTGATGCGCGCCTTGGATTTCGCCTGCCGTGCCTTCGGTGAGGCGCGGATCCATTCCAACTCGCGCGACAGCGCCTTCTGCTTGCTTTCTTCCTGAGATTTCTCGGTGGCCTCGCGCTTGGCTTTCTGCTCCAGCCAGCTGGAGTAGTTGCCCTTGTAGGGCACGCCTTGGCCGCGATCGAGTTCGAGTGTCCACTCGGTGATGTTGTCGAGGAAGTAGCGGTCGTGCGTTACGAGAATAACGCAGCCTGGGTATTCTTTGAGATAGCGCTCCAACCACGCCACCGACTCCGCATCGAGGTGGTTGGTCGGTTCGTCGAGCAAGAGGATGTCGGGCTTGGAGAGCAGAAGGCGCGTCAGCGCCACGCGACGCTTTTCACCGCCGGAGAGTTTTGCGACGTCCGCGTCTCCGGGCGGGCAGCGCAATGCGTCGAGCGCCTGCTCAACCTGGCTATCCAGATCCCACAGGTCTTGGGCATCGATCTGATCCTGAAGCGCGGTCATCTCATCCGCGGTCTCTTCGGAATAATTGGCCGCGATCTCGTTGTAACGGTCGAGGATCGCTTTCTTCTCGCCAACGCCTTCCATGGCGTTGCCGAGCACGTCCTTATCGGGATCGAGTTCCGGCTCCTGTGGCAGATAGCCGACCTTAATGCCGTCGGCTGCCCAGGCCTCACCAACGAAGTCGTCGATGCGCCCTGACATGATCTTCAGCAGGGTTGACTTGCCCGCGCCGTTCAAACCCACGACGCCGATCTTGGCGCCGGGCAGAAACGACAACGAGATGTCCTTGAGAACCGTCTTGCCCCCCGGATAGGTCTTGGAGAGCTTGTGCATATGATAAACGTACTGGTGGGCTGCGGCCATGGAGGGCGCCTCTCCTTTTCAAGTTCGGCAATGACGTGATTTGGCCGGTTTCTAGCCCATTCCCCCAGCCACCTCAACCCGCAGCGGCACACCACCTCCGGGGCGAAGCGACACTGAGGCTTCCCGCCTCACAATTCGGTAATCTCATAATGGCCAACCGCCTGCTTCCGAGGCACATTCCGCCCTTTCCGGACACCGCGTGACCGACTATGTGAGGCGCATATCGGCGGTTTCTTCCGCCCCCTCAACGGCCCTTGGAAATTACCGGAGATGCCCATGGTCGATCCAAACGCCTCCCCCTCCGCCTCCAATGCAGAGCGGCCTGCAAAAGAGCGCATCCGTTGCGCTATTACGGGAAAGAACCGGCCGAGAAAGGAGATGATAAACATCGAAACGGTGCGGCCCAGCCTGGCCGAGCGTATTCGCAATGACTATCCCGATCTGCCCACCGACGCGATGATCTCGCGGCGCGTCCTTGACCTTTATCGTGTAAAATATGTTGAGGAGCTGCTCAAGGAAGAGAACGGCGATATCTCCGAGATCGATCGGCGCGTTGCCGACAGTCTCGCATCGCACGATACGCTCGCTGAAAATATCGAGGCCGAATATGAGGAGGATCGCACCTTCGGCGAGTGGATGTCCGATGAGCTGGCAGCCTTCGGTGGAAGCTGGATGTTCCTCATCGTATTCGCGCTCTTTCTGGCCGGCTGGATGAGCTACAATGCCTTCGCCGGTGACCAAAAGGCGTTCGACTCCTATCCCTTCATCCTGCTCAACTTGATCCTGTCGACAATCGCGGCGGTCCAGGCTCCGATCATTATGATGAGCCAAAAGCGGCAGGAGGCAAAGGATCGCTTGCGCTCACTCAACGACTACCAGGTGAACTTGAAGGCGGAACTGGAAATCCGCCATTTGCACGAAAAGATGGACCACTTGATCTCCAAGCAGTGGCAACGGTTGGCCGAGATCCAACAGCTGCAGCTTGAATCCATGCAGGAGAAACGGCGCTAGCTAACTAGCCCCATGCGGGGTTCTTCGAATTGGCAAAGAAGTAAACGCCCAATCCGCACGTAAACAGCAACCAACCCCATAGCGTATGCTCGATCCACACGGCGCAAAATGAGCGTGTCCGCCAATAGCGCCATGCAAACAGTGCTCCGCCAACAAGACTGAGAAGCACGGCGATGTGATTGCGGAATATGACGTGGGACAATGCAAACACGAGAGCGCTTGTCGCGATCATCACCTCTGGCCGTGAAAACAACCGCGCGTAGCGATGAAAGAAAAAAACCCGGTAGATGAACTCCTGCGCCAGCACGGACGTAAAGGGATAGAGCACGATCATCTTCAGCCAGAGTTTCGTTCGCTCGCGCGGCAGGTTGAAAAGCTGATCGGGCAAAAACATCCACACCGCAGCAAGCACCACCGGCACGCCCACGGCAAACAGGATCGCAATTGAACGAACCGTTCCTGACGGCATCGGTGCAAGCAGGCTCTCACGCACGTTGAACGTTTTGTCAAAAGCGGCAAGCGCCGCAAACACGCCAAGCACAGGCCCTAGCGCCCAAAACAGTGGAACTCCGAAATCGAACATAGCAATGCGCATAAGGACCGGAGCTGCAATAAACAGAAGCGCAAATTCAATCGCCAGCCGCGTCCGCGCTTGCATCACTCGCACCCGCCGCCCTGACAAAGGCCAGGGATCATTTTCAACCGCGCGGCATAGCGGCGCTCGATTTCACAGGCGATGTTGCGCGCGGAGTCGAGCGGCTCGTAATTCCAGCTTTCAAGCCCTCTGCCGTCATTGAACGGCCGAGTAATACCTTTCTCGCTCAATGCTGCGTGGAAGCGGTCGAACTTTGAACTGCCCCCTGCGGGATGGAAGACATGGATCGGCCGTCCCGTTGCGGCGGCTTCCCCGACCATGTTCACGCTGTCTGCCGTTACGACAAATGCGTCGGCGCTGGCGAGAAAGTATGGATAGGGATTTGGCCCTTCGCCGCGCCAAAAGAAACGTTGTCCCGTTTTGGTCGCCTCATCAACGGCGTTGAGCAGATCCGGAGGTGTTCTGCGCGAAGCGGTGATCATCAAACCGGCTCCGCTTTGGGCAAGCGCTGCGAGTGCGCGAGCCAAACGCGCCGTCTCGTCTGGACCGTACCGATAGTCACCGTTCGGCCCGCCGATCAGAACGGCCACCCTAGGCGTCGGCAACACCGCAATGGACGCCGGCATCTTGGACCTCAACTGCGCGATGCGCTCAGGTGCGTAGCGGTGTGCCGACGTCAGCGTCGTCACGACATTGGCATCACGCCGCGTATCATGCTCGGGCACCCAGAAGAGATCTGCACTGCGCGGCCCCGTCTTGGGATCGAGCAAGATCACGGTGAAGGTCTGCATCCCGGCTTTGCGTTTCAAGGCGCGGATATAGGGTGTCGTCAAGCGCCCTGTCGCAAACGCAATTGCAGGCCACGGCGGCGAAAAAGGACCGCCCGGCGCACCGAAGCGCGCCGCTACCGGCGGTGGTCCATAAGGTGCGGTCAGCTTGTAGAGACTTCCCGGTGCAGCGATGGGCTTGATTTGGGCGTCAACGCCAAGGGCCTCGGCGATCCCCAGCATCTGGATCTCGTGGCCTGCCTTGCCGTCCGAAATGATCCAGGCTCGC
The DNA here is from genome assembly GCA_041397645.1 of Hyphomicrobiaceae bacterium. NCBI lineage: Bacteria > Pseudomonadati > Pseudomonadota > Alphaproteobacteria > Hyphomicrobiales > Hyphomicrobiaceae > Hyphomicrobiaceae bacterium. The sequence continues at coordinate 90,451 of JAWKWE010000007.1, forward strand.
TTGCCCCGAAGCACGCCTGCCGCTCCATTCCCCACCCGTGTACCCTCCTTGTCGTGGGACCGCCCTGGTTCAGTTGTGACGGCCTAGCTGTCGAGAGACAAGCCGCCGCGCAAGCTCGCAACAATCGAAAAGAAAGACGGCAATTGGCTTTCGTGATATTATCTCACCATCGACTATGGACAAGGGACGATGGCACTCACCCTCGACGCAATTGACTGGCGGATACTTAGAGAGCTCCAGCTCGATGGACGTATCACCAACATCGCCTTGGCCAATAGGATTGGACTGTCCGCACCACCGTGTCTGCGCCGCGTGCGGGCGCTGGAGGAAGCCGGGCTGATTTCGGGCTATACCGCAATCCTTGATGAAGATGCGCTCGGGTTCACCCTCACAGCGTTTGCGATGGTCCGGTTACACAACCAAGCCGAAACCGACCTGCGTGCTTTTGAGAATGCGTTGCTGTCGTGGCCCCTCGTGCGCGAGGCCCACATGCTATCAGGCGAAAGCGACTACATGCTGAAGTGTGTCGCGCGCGACCTCACCGCCTTTCAGGCCTTCGTCCTCGACGACTTGACCGCCGCTCCCAACGTCGCAAGCGTCAAGACGTTCCTCACGATCCGCCGCGCCAAGCGTGAAAGCGGCGTGCCGATCTTGGCCACCGAGCCTTCTGAGGTCTAGCTTTTGTAGTCGGGCTTGCGCCAATCCAATCCGTCGACGCCTGCTCTCGCCGAGCGTGGATTACTTCCACTCAACGTTGAGCACCTCGAACGAGCGTGAACCCTTCGGTGTCGTCACCTCAACCGATTCACCCTTCGACTTGCCGATAAGTGCGCGGGCAATGGGAGAAGAAATCGAGATCTTGCCGTCGCGCAGATTAGCTTCCATGTCGCCGACGATCGTGTACTTCACCTTGTCGCCGGTATCCTCATCCTCAAGTGACACCGTCGCGCCGAACTTGATCGTTTCGCCTGAAAGTTTCGAGGTATCGATGACTTCCGCCCGCGAGATCTTGTCCTCAAGCTCTGCCACACGCGCTTCGTTCAGGCCCTGGGCTTCCTTGGCAGCGTGGTACTCGGCATTTTCAGACAGATCGCCATGGGCGCGCGCTTCGGAGATCGCAGCAATGATACGGGGACGCTCAACGGCTTTGAGGCGTTGCAGCTCCTCCTCCAGGCTCTTGTAGCCCGCGATAGTCATTGGAACCCGATCCATCGACATTCTCAACGTCTCCTCAAAAGCCCGCACACACTGTGCGGCACCTCACTTCGACGCTCATCGACCTGAGGAATGCAGCCAACCGGCTTAGACTACAAGAGCTGCCCAGGGAGAATCCCCTATGGGCCCGCCAGACGGCGGCCCACCCGGATTCTTCCGGAACGCCACATGAGTCCACCGGCACCGTTACCGATACGCAAAGCCCTGCAACGGGGCGACGTCAAGCGTATCTGATTTCAGCGCCTTAATGGCCCGCGTGACCGCGACCGCCCCCGCTAGGGTTGTATAATACGGCACGTGGTGAAGCAAGGCCGAGCGGCGGATGTCCTTACTATCCGCCAAGGCTTTGGCACCTTCGGTTGTATTAAAAACGAGATTAACCTCGCCGTTCTTGATGGCGTCCACGACATGCGGTCGGCCTTCCAGAACCTTGTTGATGACTTCGCAGACGACCCCGTTGGCCTCCAGATGGCGCTTGGTCCCGCGGGTGGCGATGATCTTGAAGCCCATCGCTGCGAGATCCTTCACCGGACCGACAATCCGGTTCTTGTCGCTCTCCTTTACCGACACGAAAACCGTTCCGCCCGCAGGCAGCTTCTGTCCGGCGCCGAGCTGGCTTTTGCCAAACGCCATGGCGAAGTCGCGGTCGATACCCATAACTTCGCCGGTTGAACGCATCTCAGGTCCCAACACCGGATCGACACCGAGGAAACGGGCAAACGGGAAGACGGCTTCCTTGACCGCGATATGGTCGAACTTGGGTGTCTTCAGATTGAAGGAGGCAAGCGGTTTGCCCGCCATCACCTGAGCCGCGATAGAAGCAATCGGCAAGCCGATCACCTTGGCCACGAACGGCACCGTGCGCGATGCGCGAGGGTTGACCTCAAGTATATAGACCTTGGCGTCCTTGATCGCGAACTGGACATTCATAAGGCCGACAACTTTGAGGGCAATTGCCAGCTCGCGTGCCTGGCGTTCCAGTTCGGCGATGACGTCCGGTTTCAGCGAATAGGGCGGCAACGAGCAAGCGCTATCGCCGGAATGGATACCCGCTTCCTCGATGTGCTCCATAATACCGGCGATGAACGTGTCTTTTCCGTCGGCAAGACAGTCGACGTCAACCTCGACAGCGTCAGTCAGATACCGATCGACCAGAAGTGGCCGCTTTGCCGAGACAACCAGCTCAGAAGGACTGTCCAGTGTGACCGACAAACGGGCCACGTAACGATCAATCTCCGATCCGTCGTGGACGATTTCCATCGCTCGGCCACCAAGCACGTAGGACGGCCGAATGACGACCGGATAACCGATGGCGTCAGCGATGGCGCGTGCGTCACCTGGTGATTTCGCAATGCCGCTTTCGGGCTGTGTAAGACCCAACTTATCGATCAAAGCCTTGAACCGGTCGCGATCCTCGGCAAGGTCGATAGCGTCCGGCGAGGTACCGAGGATGGGTACGCCCGCTTCTTCGAGTGCGCTTGCCAGCTTCAACGGCGTCTGGCCGCCGAACTGCACAATAACGCCCTTCACTTTGCCGCGTTTACTTTCGGTGCCGATAACTTCCAGCACATCCTCGGCCGTCAAAGGTTCGAAGAACAGACGGTCCGAAGTGTCATAATCGGTCGACACGGTTTCGGGATTGCAGTTGACCATGATGGTTTCATAGCCGGCCTTCGTCAGGGAAAAGCAGGCATGACAGCAGCAATAGTCGAACTCGATACCCTGGCCGATGCGGTTGGGACCGCCGCCCAGGATGACGATCTTTTCCTTCTCCGTGGGATCGGCTTCGCACACGGGCGCATCGAACAGACCCGTCTCATAGGTCGAGTACATGTAGGCGGTCGGAGATGCGAATTCTGCCGCGCATGTGTCGATCCGTTTGAAGACAGGCGTCACACCCAGATCGCGACGGAGTTTGCGCACATCGCTTTCACTCATTTTGGCAAGGCGCGCCAGCCGAGCGTCCGAAAAGCCCATCGCTTTGAGAGCGCGCATGCCGGTTGCCGTCTGCGGAAGACCGTGGGCAACGACCCGCGCTTCCTCGTCCACGATCTCCTTGATCCTGGCAAGAAACCATGGATCGATTTTGGAGTATTGATGCACCTCGTCTTCACTGAAGCCGAGTCGGAACGCCTGGGCGACCTTCAGCAGGCGATCGGATGAAGGGCGCGAGACGGCGGCCCGCACAACGTTCTTGTCGTCGCCCTGTCCAAGACCTTCCAGGTGAACATCATCAAACCCCGTCAGGCCCGTCTCCATGGAGCGGAGGGCCTTCTGCAGGCTTTCGGAGAAGGTCCGGCCGATGGCCATAGCTTCGCCGACCGATTTCATCGCGGTCGTCAGCGTGGTGTCGGCGCCTGCGAATTTTTCAAATGCAAAGCGCGGGATCTTGGTGACGACGTAATCGATCGTGGGCTCGAAGGAAGCCGGCGTCGCACCGCCCGTGATGTCGTTTTCCAACTCATCGAGCGTGTAGCCGACCGCGAGCTTGGCCGCGACTTTGGCGATAGGGAAGCCCGTCGCTTTCGAGGCGAGCGCCGATGAACGTGACACGCGCGGGTTCATCTCGATGACGATTAGCCGTCCGTCGGCGGGATTGACCGCGAACTGGACGTTCGATCCGCCCGTTTCAACGCCTATTTCGCGCAGCACTGCTATCGAGGCGTCGCGCATGATCTGATATTCTTTGTCAGTCAGCGTCAACGCCGGTGCGACCGTAATGGAATCGCCCGTATGCACGCCCATCGGATCGACGTTCTCAATCGAACAGATGATGATGCAGTTGTCCGCCTTGTCGCGGACGACTTCCATCTCGTATTCCTTCCAGCCCAGCAGGCTCTCGTCGATCAGGATCTGGCCGACCGGAGATGCATCGATGCCCGAGCGTGCAATTTGCTCGAATTCCTCGCGGTTATAGGCGACGCCGCCGCCGGTCCCTCCGAGCGTGAACGCAGGCCGGATGATCGCCGGCAGACCAACCGTTTCCAGCAAGCGCATTGCTTCCATGAAGCCGCCCGAGCGGTCGTAATCGACGATCTGCCCTTCCGCATTATGAATAGGCGGCGATGAGGCAATGGCCGAGCGCGGGCTTTCCAGACCGATCTTTTCCATCGCTTCGCGAAACTGCTTGCGATCTTCCGCCTTGTCGATGGCTTCTGCCTTGGCGCCGATCAACTCCACACCGTACTGCTTCAGCACACCCGCGTTGTGCAGGGCGAGCGCAGTGTTGAGTGCAGTCTGTCCGCCCATCGTCGGCAGCACTGCGTCTGGGCGCTCCTTGGCGATGATTTTTGCAACGACATCGGGCGTGATGGGCTCGACGTAGGTCGCATCCGCCAAGTCCGGATCCGTCATGATCGTGGCCGGATTGGAGTTGACCAGAATGATCCGGTAGCCCTCGGCCTTGAGGGCCTTGCAGGCTTGCGTTCCGGAATAATCGAATTCGCACGCCTGGCCGATGACGATCGGGCCGGCGCCGATGATGAGGATCGACTTGATGTCTGTGCGTTTTGGCATGGCGAGGCAGACTTCTATTGCAGCGCAATGGGTTTGGCTATACCCGGGCTGCCATCCGTCGCAAAGGGCAAGGATGTCGCCATCCCTGCCCTTTTTGAAAGTCGATCAAAGCCTTGGGTCGGCCGAGCCTAACCTGGCGGCATTTCCGGGAAATGAGGAATATTTGGGTGATCTCCGTCCCAGGCCGGGCGGCGCTTGTCGTAAACCACGAACTGCGGCTCCAGGTCGGTCGAATCATCCAGGGTCCCGGCATAGACAAGCGCCAAACCCGGGAAGGCGACAGGATTGGAAATGTAAAGCTTCGAGCCGCAGTTGGGGCAGAAGTGATGCGTCACCGGATTACCCGCGTCCGAGGTATAGGTGTAGGACTTGGTTTCGCCTGTCACCTTAAAATCATCCAGCGCAAAAACTGCTGCCGTGAAGTTGCTGGTGCCCGTTGCGCGCTGGCATTGCGTGCAATGGCACTTGCCAGCGGTTTTCATGGTAGAGGGAGCCTCGTAGCGGACTTTGCCACAGAGGCACCCCCCGGTATGTGACGTGCTCATGTTTGTGAATCCATTCTGTTAGACGCAAGTGCGCGTCAGAGCCCTTGCCACGCTCATTGTGCCGCTTCGATTTAGTGAACTAAGCTGGCGGCATCTCGGGGAAGTGAGGAATATTCGGATTGTCGCTCGACCAGGCCGGACGGCGCTTGTTGTAAACCACGAATTGCGGCTCAAGCCCTGTGGAATCGTCGAGCGTTCCAGCGCGGATCAAAGTGAGCCCGGGCAACGCCGGCGTCACCATCGTGACTGAAGTTCCGCAGTTCGGACAGAAGCGGTTTGTGACCGGGCGTCCATTGTCGGAAGTATAGGTGAACGTCTTTGAGTCACCCGTAATCTTGACGTCTTCGTCGGCGTAAACTGCGGTGGTCATCGCACCTGCGCCCGTCGACTTCTGACACATGAGGCAATGGCAGACCGCTGCCGTTTTCATCTCGCGCGGCACTTCATAGTGCAACTGGCCACACATGCAGCTTCCAGTACGCTTATCGGACATGAGTGCGTCTCCTCTTGCCATCCTTTTTATTCAGATGGGAACGCTAGCAGGTGGCTCTCCGCCGACCAAGTGGTACGATTGGGGAAGCCGCCATAACATTCGCGTGTTCGGAGGAAGCGATTGGCTTCTTACGGAGCCTTAGGCGCCTCATTCGACGAAGGTGCCGCCGGTTGCGCAGCAGGCGGTGAACTCTCCGCGCTTGCTGGCCCCTGCGTGGCCGGAGCGCCGGAAGCAGCAGGTTGCTCCAACGGCTTCGCGTCCTTGGGAGCTTCCACCTTCAAATCTAGCGGAAAGCTGTAGCTGGTCTTGAAGATGGGCTTGTCCTCGCGCCCCTTGGTGACGATGGCGTTGCGCGTCGGCAGTCCGGTCATCGCGTCGACATAGAACATGCGGAAAGCTTCATTCCTAGGGTTCGTCGAATTCTCCGGCGGCTCGTCTTCGAGCTTATAGCTCATGACGTCCTTACCATCGAGATTGACGCGACCCTTGCAGCTATAATTGCCGACATCCTCCTGCGGAGTGAGGACGTTCTCGCGCATCTGGTTGATGAGCTGTCCCGTGATATCGGCAGGCAGAATGCGCCAACCCTGCCCCTCGTTGGACCAGGCCTTGTCACCGATCAGGATCACCTCTTGCACGATCGTACTTCCCACGACATTGACTTTCTGATGCATACGATCGGGCAGCACGTAGTCGATCGTCATATGGGTCAAGCCATTCTCGGTGATCATTGTCGTGTCCATCCGGAACCACGACGAATTGCGCAATTTCTGCAGTGCGGCTGCGACCTCGTCGCGGCACGGATTGGCGTTCTTCTTGCCCTCCTGCGGATTTTGCTGGGCGACGGCGGCACCCGTCATGAAGATCAAAGAGGCGAGCAGTGCTGAAAGGAGGCGCATGCGCAAAAGTCCTATTCAAGTCTCATTCGGCCAGGCAGTCATCTGCCCAGGCGTTCTTCAGCGAACTTTCTGAACGGGGGCGCCTTTCGGCGCCTCGATCACGACATCAGTGGGGTAACTGTAGACGGCCTTCAAGACCGGCGCATCCTTGCCTGAAGCCGCCGCCACTACGTTGAAGGCTGGGAGCCCAGTCGTTTCGTCCACGTAGATGGTGCGCGCCAGGATCTTGCCTGGGGCCGTTTCTGGAGGGGCGGACTTGTCGAGGGCGCGGAAAGCCAGATAGTCCTTACCTTCGAATTTGTTCCTTCCCATGCACTCGAAGCTGCCGATCTCCTTTCCGGTGGAGCCCATGGCGGAATTGAACTCCGCAATGATCGACTGCGTGAACTGGGGCAGAAGCTCTTCGTAGGCTCCATCGGTGCCTGCATAGGCGTGATTGCCAACCAGCATGGTCTGCTGCTCGCCGGGCATGGCGGGCGACTTCACCGTCTGCAGCATCCGGTCGGGCGGCATGTAGTCGACAGTCATCTCCACGTCGCCTTCAGCCGAGGGCTGGGTCATGGCCACACGAAACACCTTCGAGCTGCGCTGCTTTTGGAAGGCCGTCAATACATCGGCGCTGCAATCCGAAGCAGACGCTGGGACACTCAGTAGCCCCGAAAACGCAAACCCCAGAATGGTAAAAGCGAGACGCCGCATGGCACCCTCCGAAAGACCTAGCCGGTGGGTTATACGCACAAGATCAACCGGGTCGACCTAAAAAATGCGAAAGGTTTAAACTCTTATGCCTTCGCAATTGGCCTGCGCTATGGCGGTACGGTGGCGGCGCATAACGCCCAGCGCCGCCAGCTCGGCTCGGTTGCGGCCGCATCAGTCCTTTTTCATCTCTGCGCAGTGATCTTTGTGCTCTGCGCGCGGTGTGAAGATGATGTAGTCGACGGCGGGCTTTCCTTCCGCATCGCGCGGCACATAAGCTTCGGGATCGGTTTTCCCATCCTCTACCTCCATCATCATGATGGAGAGCGTCTTCATTTCAGGAGCGCGCTGATGAATGTACCACGGTACGCCGCGATCCTTGCGCACGTGCTCGTTGCCCGCGATCAACAGGGTCGACCTACGCTTCTCCACCGCCATCAGCGCCACATCGGCAAGAACGGCATCCCGATAACGCTGTGCAAACGCCATAGACCCCAGCGTCTCGCGCGGCATCTGCTTGCAGTGGCTTTCATAAAGCTCATCGAGCACCGCGGAGTCGGCCTTCTCGCCCAGGTCCACGTCCAGTTTGAGGCGGGTCTTCACGTCATCGGGCAGGGCTGAAGGTCCATCCTTGGCGACCTTCTTGATCGTTTCGCGGTCGGCGTCACCGGCATAGAAAGGTACCTGCCCTTTCAGCGCGGCTATCAGCAGCGGATCATAGTTATAGGTGTTCCAACCCGACTTATCCCAATCGATAGCGGCCTTGAGCTTTTCGAGAGAGTCGCTCTTATAGTTGTAGTTAGTAGACTGCAGGAATGCGTCGAGCGCCGCCGCCTTGTCGGCCGGAATCTGCTCAAACACTGCCGAGGCGTAAGACGAGAACCCCACGCGCGAGCGCAGTTCGTGATGGAGCGGATTGTCGTGCTGTTCACCAAAAAGGACGACTCCACCGGCAACGACCGTGGCGCGCACGTCCTCCCGCATCGACATCCAGCCCTTCCATTCGCAATTCTTGGCGTGCTCCTTCAATCGGGAGCTTTCTGCGATGTGGATGCGCCCGCACAGAGGATGGTTGCAAGTCTTTGTCCACTCCTCCATCAGGTTGAAGATCGGACCCTTCTGGAAGTCGCAGGCCGAGGCTGGCGCGCACATAATCAAGGCAATAGCAGCCGAAACCATAAATCCAGACAACCAATTCAAGGCGCGCACGACAAACTCCTTGCAAGAACACGCACAACAACCGCGGGTCTAGGTGAGCCCAAGCACGTTGCTTAAGCCACAAAACCGCAGCGGCTACAATGAGACGTCGGTCGTTTTAATGTTTGCTCAGCATGCCCAACGCGCGTTTACGCAGATTTGAAACGTAAGGTTTCCGGCTCGCTTCAGGACAAACGAACACCACGGTGAGCTAACTTCGCAGCGCCTCAGCGTTCGCGGAGCGCCTTTTGCCCTTTTTGCTCCCGCATCAGGTTCACGAAGCGGGTGAAGAGATAATGGCTGTCCTGCGGACCCGGCGAAGCTTCCGGATGATGCTGTACGGAGAACACCGGCGCACCGTCGAGTGCGATCCCGCAATTGGAGCCGTCAAACAGCGAAACGTGCGTTTCCTGCACGCCCTTGGGCAAGCTCTTGCGATCGACGGCAAACCCGTGGTTCATCGACACGATCTCCACCTTGTTGGTGGTGAAGTCTTTGACGGGATGGTTGGCGCCGTGATGGCCCTGATGCATCTTCTTGGTCGTCGCCCCGAGCGCAAGACCGAGCATCTGATGGCCAAGGCAAATGCCGAAGACCGGCTTGCCCGAAGCGACCAGCTTCTTGATTTCAGGCACGGCGTATTCGCCCGTCGCAGCGGGATCTCCCGGACCATTTGACAAAAATACACCATCGGGATTGCGGGCGAGCACTTCATCCGCCTTTGTCGTTGCCGGCACCACCGTCACCTTGCAGCCTGCCGAGGCCAGACAGCGCAGAATGTTGCGCTTCAGGCCGTAGTCGATGGCGACGACATGAAATTGGGGAGTCTCGTTGTGCGGGAAGCCTTCGTTCCACACCCAGCGCATTTCATCCCAAGTGTAACTCTGGCCGCTCGTCACCTCCGGCACCAGGTCGAGCCCCAATAGCCCTGACCAAGCCTTCGCGTCGGCCTTGAGTTTGTCGAGGTCGAATTTGCCGCTGGGCTCATGCGCTATGACTGCGTTGGGCATGCCCTTCTCGCGGATACGCGCGGTCAGTGCGCGCGTGTCTACACCGGTGATAGCGATAATGCCACGAGCCTTGAGCCATTCATTGAGATGCTCGGCGGCACGATAGTTCGAAGGATCGGTGATCGAAGCGCGCAGCACACAGCCGCGCACGCCGGATCGCGCGGCAAGGTTGGATGTCTCGGTGTCTTCTGCGTTCGCACCGACGTTGCCGATGTGGGGAAACGTAAACGTGATGATCTGCCCCGCGTAGGAGGGGTCGGTCAGGATTTCCTGATAGCCCGTGATCGCGGTGTTGAAGCAGACCTCGCCCACGGCCTGTCCCGTTGCGCCAAGGCCGATACCGGAAATGACGCTTCCGTCGTCGAGAACGAGCTTGGCCGTGGCAATGGGTTCGCTCCAGGGGGTGGGCTCGCTCATCGTGCGTCAATCTCTCGTGTGGGTTGAGACGTCGGGCGTCGGCACGCATCCGACTGCGTCAGCCGCCCGCGCCTTCAGCAAAAATCGGGCGGACCCTAGGCGATGGTCCACATGAGGTCAATTGCCCTTACACGCTGCTGTTCGGCCTGCGTTTTCAAGCCGCAAGGTAGGTCAAGCGCGCGCCTCCCATATCTCCACGGGTTGATCGGCACACCAAGAGCGCCTAAACCGCACGACACACCCCACAATGACGAGGATGCCATGCGCAGCAGGATTAGCAGCGATCTCAAGACCGCGATGAAGGCGGGCGACAAGGAAAAGGTCGCCGTTCTGCGCCTCATTAACGCTGCCATCCAATCGGCCGAGATCGAGGCCAAGGCCACAATCGACGAGGCTGGCGTGCTTGCCGTGATGACAAAAATGGTGAAGCAACGGCGTGATTCCATCCAGCAATACACCGATGGTGGCCGCGTTGATCTTGCTGACAAGGAACAGGCTGAGATCGCAATCATCGAGCAGTACCTTCCCAAGCAAATGGACGAGGCGGCGGTTGGCGAGGCCGTAAAGGCCGCAATTGCCGAGACTGGAGCCGCAAGCCCCAAGGATATGGGCAAGGTCATGGGGGTGCTGAAAGCCAAATATGCCGGGCAGATGGATTTCCAGAAGGCGTCGGCAGCGGTGAAGGCGGCCCTGGCCGGCTAACACGCCCTGCTGAACTTGGGAAAGCGCCCTAACTCTCTAAAAAGCCGCAAGTTTTCTCAGTAGAGTTGACCGCCATACCGACTTGAATGTCTCTGGCCGGGCTGTGAATTGTGTGCAGTACATCGACAGCGCCCGACTCCGAACCGAATCGGGACAACCGAATCAAACTATGGCTACGCTTGCGTCACACTCTCAATGCAGGCTGTCTAACGCTTTGACCCGCTTTACGCCCCAGATCCTTGATGAGATCCGCGCCCGGCTGCCGGTCAGCCAGGTGGTCGGTCGCAAGGTCGCGCTCAAAAAGGCGGGTCGGGAGTACAAGGGCTTGTCCCCATTCAAAGTGGAAAAGACACCGTCCTTCACCGTCAACGACATTAAGGGCTTCTACCACTGCTTCGCGACCGGCGAGCATGGTGACATCTTCACCTTTGTCATGAAGACGGAGGGGTTGGAATTTCCAGAAGCCGTCGAGCGGTTGGCGGAAGAGGCTGGCGTCCCGTTGCCGAAGGACGAGCCGCGCGAACGCAACGTCGAAGCGGAAGACCAGCGCGCGCGCCTCTATAGGTTGCTTGAAACATCCGCCCGCTTTTTCGAGACGAGCCTGAGCCAACCGCTTGGCTCGGAGGCCCGCCGTTATCTTGAGAAGCGCGGACTAGCTGCCAAAACGATCGGGAGCTTTAGGCTCGGGTACGCACCTGCCAGCCGCCACGCATTGAAGGATCATCTGAAGGCGGCAGGGTTTTCTATCGCCGACATGGCCGCTTCAGGAATGCTGATTGCGGGCCCCGACATCGCAGAACCCTATGACCGCTTCCGCCACCGCGTCATGTTTCCCATTCAGGACATGAAGGGTCGCGTCATCGCTTTCGGTGGACGCGCGCTCGATAAGGACGCACCCGCGAAATACCTCAATTCGCCTGAAACTCCGCTGTTTCATAAAGGGCATGTACTCTTCAACGCCGCTCGCGCCCGGCCGCTGGCCCACGACAAGGAACGCATTATCGCTGTCGAGGGTTACATGGATGTAGTCGCGCTGCATGAAGGCGGATTTGGGGAGGCCGTGGCGCCGCTCGGCACCGCCCTCACCGAGGACCAGATCAAGCTGCTTTGGCGCATGAACGAGGTTCCAACCTTGTGCTTCGACGGCGATGCTGCGGGCAAAAAGGCCGCTTATCGCGCGGTCGATACAGCGCTCCCTCATCTGAAGCCCGGCTATAGCGTTCAATTCGCATTCCTTCCCGATGGGCTCGATCCAGATGATCTCATCCGTCAACAAGGTGCCAACGCCATGAGCGAGGCCCTTGAACGTGCACAGCCCCTCATCGACGTCTTATGGGAACGTGAGACGTCTGCAGGTCCTCTTACGACACCCGAGCAAAAGGCGGCATTGGAAGCGCGGCTTCGCGCCCTTTCCAACACAATCGCAGATCCGATGGTGCGGGCACATTACGAGCGGGAGGTGCGCGACCGGCTGTTCGGGATGGGACGCGCACCTAGGAGCATCAGCCGCGGAGCAGGACAAAACCGGGTGCCGGGCGCCTTTCGAGGGTCAACCGGAGGCCCGCTGCAGGCTGACTGGCGCCAGCGCGAACGCAGCAGGCTGTTTGGCAGACCGGCCCGCTTTTCCAGTGCCATCGAGACCGCCGGCAATCCGAGCGCCGAGCTGTCTTCCATGTCACATGCCGTGCCTGCGCGTGAGGCTCTGATAATAAAGGCGATTTTGAACCACCCTTGGCTGATTCACGATCACGCGGAGGAATTGGCTGAAATTTCATTCTCAGCCCGGGCCCTCTCGGCGCTGCGCGACGAAATTCTCACCCTGCATGCACTGCAGAATTCACTTGACAGCGAGACTTTGCGCTCCCAATTGAGCAAAATGGGGGTTTCTAAGGTGGTGGACCTCGTCGAGCGGACGATTACGCACAGAAGCGACCGTTTTGCCGAGCCAGAGGCGCCTGCCACAGATGTCGAAACCGGATGGCGGCATGTCCTTGCGTTGCATCAGCGCCAGGACAGCCTTGAGCGTTCTCTGAAGGCAGCTGAGGAGGCTTGGTACCGGGATTGCACGCCAGAAGCAGAAGCTCGGTTGTTAGACCTGAAGCGCCAAGTGGCGCAGGCGGCTGCTGTGGAGCACTGGGACGGCACGGATAATAGAGACGCGCAGCCGGAGGAGCCACCAGCAAAGCGCGTAAGTTAAGGAAATTCATTGGGTTAGCTCCCCATAGACGGTAAGCGAACGATACTCGCCCACCCTCTCATGGTCGCTTTGAGCTTACCTTGCGCAAAAAACCGCTTCTGCCCGCCTATAGGTAGGAGCTTGTTATTTCGGGACGGCGAAGGAAATCTATGGCACGCGCACAGCAGGCACAGCAGAAGAACGACGACAAGGATCAGACCGCGGCTGAGGCGCCAGAGCGCGACAGCCCGCTGCTCGACCTGTCGGATCAGGCCGTCAAAAAGTTTCTCAAAGCGGCCAAAGCCAAGGGCTACGTGACCCTGGACCAGTTGAATGCCGTTCTGCCTTCCGAAGAGGTCCTACCCGACCAAATCGAAGACATCATGGCAATGCTGTCCGACATGGGTATCAACGTTGTGGAGTCGGATGACGCCGATGAGCCATCCGAAGCAGAGGAAAGCGGCGAAGAGGAAGAAAACCGCGCCCTCGTCCCCCAGAACGCACTGACAAAGGCTGAAGGCAAAGCCGAACCCGCCGAACGCACTGACGACCCCGTGCGCATGTATCTGCGCGAGATGGGATCGGTAGAGCTCCTGTCCCGCGAAGGCGAAATCGCCATCGCGAAACGGATCGAGGCCGGCCGCGAGGCCATGATTGCCGGTCTGTGCGAAAGCCCGCTGACCTTCCAGGCCATCATCATCTGGCGCGATGAGTTGAACGAAGGAAAAATTCTTCTTCGTGACATCATCGATCTCGAAGCAACCTACGAAGGCCCCGAGGGTAAGGCCCCTCCGGCCGTCGCCAGCAACATGGAAGAGGACGGCGCGGGAGGCGACGGCGCTCAATCTGGCGAAGGCGAGATGAACGGCGAGGGTGAGGACGAAGACGAGTTCGAGAACGCCATGTCGCTGGCCGCTATGGAAGCGGAGCTGAAGCCCAAGGTTTTGGAAACCTTCGACCAAATCGCCAGCACTTACAAAAAGCTACGCAAGCAGCAGGACAAGAAGCTCGAACAGCAGGTCGCGGGCGAGCAAGGCACGCGCCAACAGCAGAAGGCTTACGACAAGCTGCGCGAAGAAATTGTAGCGTCGGTCAAATCGCTTTCGCTCAACAACAACCGTATCGAGAGCCTCGTCGAACAGCTCTATGCCATTAACAAGCGCCTCATCGGTCTGGAAGGCCGTCTGATGCGCCTGGGCGATAGCTATGGCGTGCCGCGTCAGCAGTTCATCGACGAATATTTCGGCAACGAACTCGACCAGACCTGGCTCGACCGGATGTCGACCAACGGCAAGAAGTGGACCGGCTTCATCAAAGCCGAACGCGGCCAGATCGAAAACATCCGCGGCGAGATCCATACGCTCGCCACCGAGACCGGCCTGGAAATTCTCGAATTCCGCCGCATCGTGAAAGCGGTGCAGAAGGGCGAGCGCGAAGCACGTCAGGCCAAGAAGGAAATGGTCGAAGCCAACCTGCGCCTCGTCATTTCTATCGCCAAGAAGTACACGAACCGCGGTCTGCAGTTCCTCGACCTCATTCAGGAAGGCAACATCGGCTTGATGAAAGCGGTCGACAAGTTCGAGTACCGCCGCGGCTATAAGTTCTCCACCTACGCAACGTGGTGGATCCGTCAGGCAATCACCCGCTCCATTGCCGATCAGGCGAGGACCATCCGCATCCCCGTGCACATGATAGAGACGATCAACAAGATCGTGCGCACGAGCCGGCAGATGCTGCATGAGATCGGTCGCGAGCCGACGCCTGAGGAGCTGGCCGAAAAGCTCGCCATGCCGCTCGAAAAGGTGCGCAAGGTGCTCAAGATCGCCAAGGAACCGATCTCGCTCGAAACGCCCATCGGCGACGAAGAGGATTCGCACCTCGGCGACTTCATCGAGGATCGCAACGCGGTGCTGCCGATCGAGGCGGCCATCCAGTCGAACCTGCGCGAGACGACCACGCGCGTGCTGGCCTCACTGACGCCCCGCGAAGAGCGCGTTCTGCGTATGCGTTTTGGCATCGGCATGAATACTGACCACACACTGGAAGAGGTTGGGCAGCAGTTCTCGGTAACGCGCGAACGTATCCGCCAGATCGAAGCCAAGGCCCTGCGCAAGCTCAAGCATCCGAGCCGCTCGCGCAAGCTGCGCAGCTTCCTCGACAACTGAAAAATGCAAAAAGCCCGGCCTCACCGCCGGGCTTTTTGTTTACGCTACCATTCAATCCTCCGCTGGAATTGAAAGCGGCTTACCCTTCTCTAAGATGAACGTGTTGATCAGCACCGCGCCTTCGGGTCCGGCCTTCGCGCCGTGAACGGCGTAAGCAGGTAGCTCGATACTTTCTCCAGCTTCGCGTACCTGCGGTGCCTGTCCGTCAAACAGGTAGGTGCACTGTCCCTGCATCACGAAGCTTGCTTCTGGCCCTGGATGGGCATGGCGAGATACGTCGTAGTCGGCGGGGAACTCGACCCGCATAAGGATGGCTTCGTAGGTCGTTCCAGGCACTTCGAAGCGCTGAAGAATCGTCTGTTGCAATCGCGGAACCGGAACCGGCGACAATGCGCCGGTGTGCTCATCTGCTCCTGCTTGATCTGCAGCGCAGCCGATCACGAGCGCAAGCAGTACTCCAGCACCCATACGGACCAGTTTCGAGGCAGCTGCAAACCACATCTTCGATAGCCTCCATGCGCTTCGGCAAGTGTGCCTCAGCCCATGGCAAGAGGCAATCCGCCCATAAAGCAGGCTACACGTGCGCCGAAGCGAGATAGGCGCGCCAGCCCCCATGCGCGGTAATATCGGTTGCATCCTTCACGGCATGAGCTTCGCACACAAAGCCCTTCACGACGCTGCCGTCGTCAAGCGTCAGGGTGCCGATGCCTAACGGGGCAGGAATGAGAGCAACGAAAGATCCGAACGCCGCCTCATCCATCTCCCAGATTTCAACCTCAATCTTGCCCTGGCTCTTGCCATCGAAGACGAGGCCGGGCTTGGCCGGCTTTGCCCCTGAGAGCGCATAGAAAGCGTAACCCGGCGCCGTCCGCGCCGTTCGCAGCAATTTGGCCCCTCGCTCGGTCAGCTGCGTGTTGAGCGGCTGTCCGGACAAGTGCGCACCAACGACAGCGACCGAAATGCGCCCTTTGTTCGATGCCCCGTCCGCTGCGACCGCCGGTGTTGCCTTCAGCGGCTGAGCCGTCTTGCCCAGTGAAATATCTCCCAAGGCACGGTGCATCGCATCGGCAAAGCTCTGGAGGCTACGATCTTCGAACGCGCGGGCCAGCAACGTCACGCCATATGGCAGCCCCGTCGGTCCGAAACCTGCGGGCACAGCGAGTGCCGAAAGGTCCATCAGGTTCACGAAGTTGGTGTAGAGGCCGAGATTTGAGTTGAGCCTCACGGGATCGGCAAGAACATCCTCGATCGTGTAGATCGTCGGCGTGGTCGGCAGCAGGAGCATATCCATCTTTCCCCATTCGCCTTCCGCCGCGCGAACCAGATCGGCCAACCGATAAAGGCCCTGGAACGTATCGGTTGCAGAATACTTTTCCGCGCCAAGAATGATCCCGCGCACCACCTCGTGAATGGAATCCGGCTCTTTCCTGGCAAAGTCCGCAATTGCAGCCAAGCGTTCCGCTACCCATGGACCTTGGTAAAGCAGCTTGGCCGTGAGCTGAAACGGCTCAAAATCGATCTCGACGATCTGCGCGCCTAGTGAACGTGCGCGTGCGATGGCGTCAGCGTACATCTTGGCCGCCACCTCATCGCCGCAGAATTCAAGCGGCGCGCGCGGCACGCCCACGCGCAAATCGCCACCGAAACGACGCACCGAAGCTGGCTCAGGCCGCGAGTAAGCGTCCTCGGCGTCAAATCCGGCCGCTACATCGAAAGCCTTGCCGGCATCGGCCGTCGTCAGAGCGAAGATGGACACCGTATCGAGGGTTCGACACGCCGGCACCACGCCGCGCGCGCTGAGCGCTCCCTTTGTCGGCTTCAAGCCGACAATGTTGTTGAACGCAGCAGGGACACGACCTGACCCTGCCGTATCGGTCCCAAGTGAGAATGACACCAGTCCCGCTGCGACCGCCACCGCCGACCCCGAACTCGATCCACCGGAGACGTAGCGCTCGTCAAAAACACACGACGGAATTCCATAGGGCGACCGCGTACCGACGAGACCGGTTGCGAACTGATCCATATTCGTCTTGCCGATGAGGATCGCGCCTGCCGCCTCCAAGCGTTCCACCAAGGTGGCGGAACGCTCGGGCACATAGGCGAACTGCGGACACGCGCACGTCGTCGCCAATCCTTGGACGTCGATATTATCCTTCACGGCGAAGGGAACGCCGTAAAGCGGTCCGCGCGGCGCCTCCTTCGCCTTGGCGAGGGCTTCGACGCGAGGGACGAGAGAGATCCATACTGGCCGCTCCCCGCGAGCGGCAATTGCGTCGTAAACTTGCGCAACGATGTCGGCTGGCGTGAAGGCACCTTTCGCATAGCCGTCAGCGAGATACGAGATGTCCAGAGAGTGACTCATTGGGCAGCCTCCGGCATCGCGCTGCTCATGACGATTAGGACTTGCCCCAGCGAAACCGCATTACCTTCCGCGCACCGTACTTGGACCACTTCGCCCGAATTAGGGGCAGTGATCGACATTTCCATTTTCATAGACTCCACAATAACAAGCACATCACCCGCAGCGACTTTGTCGCCTTGAGCAACGCTGATCTTCCACACGCATCCAGGGACGCTGCTTTCAACCGCGATACCGCCTTCCGGAATACCTGCATCGTCTTCCGGTTCAGCCTCGAGCGCGGATGCAGCCGCCATCTGATCTGACAGCGCCCAGCGGGCGCGTTCTTCATCGAACGCTGCCTGTTGTCGGGACTTGGCAGCCCCGATCGCCTCTGCATTGTCGGCAACGAACTGCCGATAGGCCTTCATCGAGAAGACCGTCTCCTCGATTTTGATCTCGGCCGTGCCGTCTATCATTCCGTCGCGAATACGAAGCAACTCCTCGGCCGACACAGGATAGAACCGGATCTGGTCGAAGAAGCGGAGAAGCCACGGCTTTCCATCTCGGAATGCCTCGGTCTGCCGGTATGTATTCCAGACCTGCGACGTGCGTCCGAACAGCTGATAGCCGCCCGGGCCTTCCATGCCGTAGACGCACATATATGCGCCACCAATGCCGACTACGTTATCGGGTGTCCAGGTTCGCGCCGGGTTGTATTTCGTGGTGACGAGCCGGTGGCGCGCATCAATCGGAGTAGCCACCGGCGCACCCAGATAGACGTCGCCCAATCCGAGCACGAGATAACTCGCATCGAAGATGATGCGCTCGACATCGGCGACGCTGTCCAGCCCATTGATCCGGCGGATGAACTCGATGTTGGACGGGCACCACGGCGCGTCCGCGCGCACCGACTGAATATATTTGTCGATCGTCTTCTGAACCGCTGGATCGTTCCACGACAACGGCATGTAAACAATCCGCGACGGCACTTCGATGTCACCGATGTCGCCCAGCGCGTCCTCGATAGCGGTTAGCTCATCGAGAAGCTTTGCGAGCGGTAACATGCGGCTGTCGTAGTGCACTTGTAGCGATCGGATGCCGGGGGTAAGATCAATAATGCCCGACAGACCGCGTTCCTGCAGCCGCAGCATGAGAACATGGGCTCGGAAGCGAAGCTCGAAGTCAAGAACGATAGGCCCGTATTCGATCAGCAGATACTTATCGCCCTGACGCCGATAGGTGACGCACGGCAGTCCCTCTCTCGCCGGACGCTCGGCAACGATGCAATCGTCCGCTGCCCCAGGAACTGGGTCGGCAACGATGTCGGCGGTGTCGACGTGCAGCGAGGCAATCTCTGCATTCTGCCGCTTTTCCAACTCAGTCGCGTAGGCCGCGCTTATGCGTTTGAAGCGCACAGTGTCGCCTGGCTTCAATTGCCCCAGCTTCCAGATTTCGGCTTGAACAATCGTTGCCGGACATACAAAGCCTCCGAGCGAAGGACCGTCGGGACCTAGAATGACAGGCATATCGCCGGTGAAGTCGATCGCGCCGATGGCGTAGGCATTGTCGTGGATATTACTGGGATGAAGCCCCGCCTCGCCGCCATCGCTGCGCGCCCATTTCGGTTTGGGCCCGATAAGTCTCACGCCCGTGCGGTTCGAGTTGTAGTGCACCTGCCAATCGGCATTGAAGAACGTCTCGATATCTTCGTCGGTGAAGAAATCCGGCGCGCCGTGCGGACCATATAGCACGCCAATCTCCCACTGATGGGTCATCGCTGGCATCAGCTCGGCCGGCACCTGCATCAACGAGGCACCCAACGCTGCCGCGTGGGAAATGTGGAGGATGTCGCCGCTGCGCAGCGTGCGGCCACCGTGACCGCCAAAAGGTCCAAGCGAGAATGTTGATTTGCTGCCCAGATAATCGGGGACGTCTATGCCGCCTGCCACAGCGAGATATGTACGAAGGCCGGAGCCGACGATGGCACCGCACTTAAGCGCCTGGCCGGGCAACACGCTGAAAGGAACGCCGTTGTGGACCGGTTCGCCGTCGAGACTGGCTTCCATAGCCGCCCCAGCAAGACACACGGCGGTAGCTGCGTGAAATTTTATCGTGGGGCCCGCAAGCGTCATCTCAAGACCTGCGGCACCTTCCGGGTTTCCAAGTGCCCGGTTTGCAAGCCGGAAGGAAATGTTATCCATGGGCCCTGACGGCGGCACGCCAATGGCCCAATATCCGATCCGGCCGGGATAATCCTGCACGCTCGTCAAAGTGCCGGGAGACAAGATCTCCATCACGGGCGGCTCATAGCTGAACGAGGCCAGCGTTGCCGTCGTCACATCACCAGAATTGACGACGGGTGAGGCCGCCAATTCCGACAGATAGCCGAGGTTCGTCTCGATCCCCGCCAGTTTGGTCTTACCCAGAACTCGTCGCAGACGCTTGAGGGCGGCTGACCGATCCTTACCCTTGACGATGATCTTCGCAATCATCGGATCGTAGTATGAGGAAACTTCGCTCCCCCGCTCCACCCACGTCTCGATCCGAGCCTCGCGAGACCACTCAACGTCTGTCAGCAGACCCGAACTCGGCCGAAAGTCACGTGCGGGATCTTCCGCATAGATGCGCACCTGAATAGATGCACCTTTCGGTTCCGGGATTTTGTCAGGCAACGGCTCGCCAGCGGCTTGGCGGATCATCCATTCAACCAGATCGACGCCTGTTACCTCTTCAGTCACGCCATGTTCAACTTGAAGGCGCGTATTGACTTCAAGGAAATAGAACTCGCCCGTATCGGTATCGAAGAGATATTCCACGGTGCCCGCGTTGGCATAGTTCACCGCCTTTCCAAGGGCGATTGCCGTGTCAAACAGCTTTGCTCGAACCGTGGGCGACAGACCAGGCGCGGGCGTTTCTTCAAGAACCTTCTGGTTTCTACGTTGGGCCGAACAATCGCGCTCCCCTAACGCTACGACGCGACCTTTGCCGTCGCCGAAGATCTGCACCTCGATATGCCGACCGCGTGCCACGAATTTTTCAACGAATATTCCGCTTTCCTTGAAATTGTTGGCGGCGAGACGCTGCACGCGCTCGAATGTCGGCCCGAGATCACGTTCGTGCTCTACGAGTTGCAGCCCGATACCGCCACCACCGGCCGTGCTTTTCAGCATTACGGGAAAACCGATGCGTTGTGCCTCGCGCAGGGCCTCCTCCGCTGTAGCAACCAGATCGGACCCGGGAGCGAGCGGAACACCTGCTTTCTCTGCAAGTTCGCGCGCGGTGTGTTTCAAGGCGAACGCGCGGACGTGCTCCGGTCTTGGCCCGATGAAGGTAATGCCAGCCGCAGCGCAACTCTCCGCGAAGGCTGTATTCTCCGATAAGAAGCCATAGCCGGGGTGAACCGCGTCGGCGCCGCACGCCTTGGCAGCCGCTAGAATGGCGTCACTGTCGAGATAGGATTGCGCAGCCGGCGGCGGTCCGATGCGTACAGCTTCGGTCGCAAGCCGGACATGGCGGGAATGGCGATCGGCATCAGAGTAAATGGCAACACTGGCGATACCCATCTTGTCGAGTGTGCGAATAACACGGCAGGCTATCGCGCCACGGTTGGCAATGAGAACTTTCGAGAACATGCCCTCACGCCCCCTTCTGCCAGATCAAGACTTCGATGGGGGTTGGATTGTAGGCATTGCAGGGATTATTGAGCTGCGGGCAATTGGAAATCAGAACGATGACGTCCATCTCGGCGCGCAATTCAACATACCGTCCAGCGGCAGAGAGACCGTCTGAGAACTTTAGCCCGCCTTGCGGTGTTACCGGCACATTCATGAAGAAGTTTATGTTGTGGGCGATATCGCGCTTGGTCAGCCCGTAGTGCTCGTTCTCAACCACCGCCAGCAAGAAGCTGTCGCGACACGCATGCATGGATTTCTTTTCCAGTGCATAGCGCACCGTATTGCTTTCGGTGGCACAGGCTCCGCCTAGCGTATCGTGCCGCCCGACGGTGTCGGCCGTGATCGTGAGCATCGGACGGCACAGATCCGACATCAAAACGGTACCCACGCTCAGGTAGATGTTGCCCTGTTCGCGGATCGTGTCAGTTGCCGAATAGCGCTCATGGGGATCGGCTGCGCTGAAGAACAGTGTATCTGCGGCTTGGTTGCCCTCCAGATCGAACAAGCGCAGCGTCTCGCCCTGTTTGACTTCGCGCATCCAATAGCTGCCAGCGCCAACGACCTCTCGATAGGACGCCAATTCAGGCTTAAGGGGACTTTCCTTGATCATATGCGCCTCCCTCAGCAGCAGCCGCAGGCGTGGTAGATCCGCACGTTCTCATACCCGCGCGCATTCTCAGGCGCAGACAGGCGGCAGACATCGTCAGCCGCTGCTGGTTCGCCCTGGAGGATCTCAAACCGCACCGGCGTGCGGGGATAGATGGCTGCGGGATTGAGCGGATGGGGACAGGTGTGCATGAGCACAAGCGTGTCCATTTCAAACCGAAGCTCGACGCTCGCACCCGGATTGGCCGCTTGCGGATCGAAGATCAGTCTGCCGTCTTCATCGACGCCTACCTTGCTGAACCAGTTGACATTGGCGGCAAGGTCGCGCCGCTGCATCCCGTACTTAGCGAGTTCGACGAGGAAGCTATCAAATCCGTTCTGTTGCCAGTCGTTGCGCGACTGCTGATAGCTCGAAACGCCCCACTTGCGGGCAACGGTTGCCTTGTTCGCATTTCCGCAAACCGTCTCGTGCCAGCCGAAGCTGTCGGCGACAATCGAGCAGAAAACCCGGCCCATATCCGAATAGAGACAGTGTCCGGTCGTCAGCCTGAAGGTGTGCTGACACTTCAGCGTGTCGGGCGCGTTGTATCGCTCGGTGAGGTTCCTCGGATTGTAAAACAGCATCCCGACATTGGCGCCGCCGTCGAGGTCCGTCAGCCTCAGGCGCGTGTTTGCGCGCATGTTTAGCGACCAGTGTTTTCCCGCAGGCAGCGTGTCGGCGTAGATCAAGGCTGTCATCTTCTTCTCCATCGGGGGCGCACACGAAGCCACCACCCTCGTCTGCCCGGGCCGTCCCGGAATTTTCGCAAGAAGACCATCCAGGCCGTCCCGGATGGCCAAAGCCCTAAGACTTCAACTCGACCCAGCCTTACCCGCTGGTGCGGCGTTGGCCTTGGGATCGACAAGCCCGGCGGCGACCTTGCGCGGCCACACCTCAATATCGCGGGTGACGGTTGCACCTTTCGGGAGAGGCGCAGTTTGCACGACGGCCGGCGCATCGGCAGGCGTGGCCAGATCTTCGCTCAGCGTCGCGCCGTAGCGCTCCAGTTCTTCCGGTCTGTTGCGCTGGCGCTCGAACGCGATGACGCGCGTGCCCAGTCCGAAGGCCTCGCTCAAGTCATGCGTGACCATCACGACGGTGAGATGGCTGGAATTCCAGATTCGCCGGATCAGAACGTGGATATCTGCGCGAATGCCGGGATCGAGCGCGCCGAAGGGCTCATCCAAGAGCAGAATCTTGGGCTTGCGCATCAAGGCTTGCGCGAGCGCCAAACGCTGCTGCATTCCGCCGGAAAGCGCGGATGGATATTTGTCCTCATGGCCTTCTAGGCCCACTTCCCTGAGCAGCGCCATGGCCTCATCGAGCGCCGCCTTGCGTGCCTTGCCCATCAGATGACCCGCAAACGGGGCAAGCTCGAACTCTCGCCCGATCAAAACGTTGCCGAGAACGGTCAGATGCGGAAACACCGAGTAGCGCTGGAACACGACGCCGCGATCAAAATCGGGCTCTGCCTTGAGCGGTTCCCCATCGATCAGGATGCGCCCCCGCGTTGGCGTTTCATCCCCCAACAGCATTCTCAGGAACGTCGTCTTGCCGCAGCCGGACGGACCGACGAGCGCCACGAACGATCGCGGTGCGATTTTCAAATCCAGCTGTTCGAGCACGACCGTATCGCCGTACTCCTTCCAGACCTTGTCGAAGACGATCTCGCTCATGCTGCCCTCGCCTTCGCAAACCAGGGAAAAGCCTTGCGCTGAAGCAGTCGAAGACCAGCGTCCATGACGAAGGCGAGCAACGTGATCCAGATGACGTAGGGGATGATCACGTCCATAGACAGATAGCGCCGCACAAGAAAGATCCGGTATCCCAGGCCACTATCGGCGGCGATGGCTTCGGCTGCGATGAGAAACAGCCAGGCCGGTCCAATCTCCAGCCGCAAAGCATCGATGAGGCGGGGCAGCATTTGCGGAATGACGATGCGCGTGGCGATCTGCCAGGTCGATGCACCCAATGTCTGCGCCTTAATTATTTGCTCGCGCGGTATTTCCTCCACGCGCAGCGCCAGGTCACGCACGAGCTTTAACGTCGTACCGATGACAATCAGCGTGATCTTAGAGGCTTCGCCCAATCCCATGACGATGAACAGAATTGGCAGCAACGCCAACGGTGGCACCATGGAGGCAACCGCTACGATCGGTGCGAAAGTTGCGCGCGCCAGCGGCAGCAAGCCGATGAGGACGCCAGCGACCAGCGCAATCAAAGTTGAGATGGCCAATGCGGATAACAGCCGCACAAGGCTCGCAGACGTATCCGACCAGAACAGATACAAACCCGTGCGCGCATCCGGCAAGAAAGCGTAATGCGTGATCGCTTCGCCCATCGACTTGAAACTAGGCAGAAGCTTGTCGTTGGGATTGACCGCAAGCCGAGCATCGGACGCCAGGATATAGACGCCCAAGAGGATTAAGAACGGCAGACACGCCAGCACGATTGTCCAAACACGGTCTGGCTTGGTGTTGATAATGCGCATGCGTCTCCGCCGCCTCTCTTTGCGTGTATTTTTCGGAAGTTTGGCAGGCGGTTACAGCTTGCCGTCGCTGGCAGCCTTCATGAACGTCGCGTCGTAGCGCAGCTTCACGTTACCCTTGTCGCCGAACACGGTCTTGTCCGGGAACTCGACGCCTATTGCACCTTCCGATTTGGCGTCCTTGCCGAGCAGCGATTTTTCAAACAGGAACTTCGAGACGCGCTCCGTCGTGACCTTCAGATCGTCGCTGGTCGTGAACGCAACCGCGTCGGCGGGAGCAGAAAAGAGCTTCGTCGTTGCAAGCTGCACGTCGAAGCCCTTTACGTCGGTCCCCGATGCCTTGGCCATAGCTTCTTTGGCCGCGGGATCTTTGGCGAGAGCGTCCATCGTGTCGTACCAGATACCGGCAAGCGCCTTTCCGAAAGCCGGATTGTCTTTCAACACGGCGGTGTTTGCGACCATCAGGTCGATGATCTCGCCTGGAATTTTGGAGCTGTCGAACACGATCTTGGCGTCGGGCGACTCCATGATTGTCGATACTATTGGCTTCCAAGTCACGACTGCGGTCACATCCGGTGT
Source organism: Hyphomicrobiaceae bacterium (assembly GCA_041397645.1). Classification (NCBI taxonomy): domain Bacteria; kingdom Pseudomonadati; phylum Pseudomonadota; class Alphaproteobacteria; order Hyphomicrobiales; family Hyphomicrobiaceae; species Hyphomicrobiaceae bacterium. Next base: position 115,210 of record JAWKWE010000007.1, read on the forward strand.
CTTGTAGGCCGCGGCCATGTCGGCGTCCGATGTGTTGACGACCTTGAGATCCTTCTCGGCCAGTTTCACACTTTCGAGCCCACGAGCCAGGAGATAATGGGAGACCGAGAATTCAACGAGGTTGACATTCTGGCCCTTGATGTCTGCAAGCTTATCCTTGCCCTTCAAGATCACCGCGTCGTTGCCGTTGGAGAAGTCACCGACAATCACGGCGGTCGTGTCGACGCCACCCGCGGCGGGAATGGACAGCGCGTCCATGTTGGTGACGGTCACCGCGTCGAAAGCGCCGGCGGTGTATTGATTGATCGATTCAACGTAGTCGTTGAACTGCTTGACCTCGATGTTGATGCCGTACTTGTCGGCCCACTTCTTCACGATGCCAGCATCGGCTGCATAGCCCCACGGCATCCAGCCGACATAGATCGACCAGGCGACCTTGAAGTCCTTCTTGGCTTCCGCTGAGGCAGGCGAAACAGCCAACGCCACCGCCGCGCCGATGGCGAGCATGCCTTGCAAACATTTGGATAAGGATCGTTTCATAGATCACCCCTGTTTAGACCACATCCGTACTGTGGCCGCAGGGAGCTTGACGATCATGAGAGAACGGGCTTGCGAAAGCGACTTCAGGAGCCCCTCCTCCCACGAGCGGCAGGCTCGCGAGCGGCACAGGTCTCCCGGGCTTTTGTCCCGCCGTGGCTCCTGGCTTATCCCGTTTTGGAAAATACCAGGGAGTGCCTCTCTCGGACCAGCCGCGACGCGCCGTATGGCGCGCCGCCGGAACCCTAGAGGCTTTATGAGAGGTTACATTGCAGGGCGCGTGCCAAAATTGATCTTCGAATATTACACGCTTTTTCCGCCGCTCGTTTGTTAAGCTGCACTGAGATCGAGCAGCCCGCGCAATCTCTGAGCAGCGACGCCGCTGACCTACTCGGCCGGATCGACCTTGGAGAACGACTTGAGCGACGGCTTTGGTCCTGATCGTCGAGCCTTCTGCACCGACACGCGCGCGACGTCCGACATGATCTGTTTGAGTTCGAAATCGACCTCACGAAGCCTGGAGCGCACGATTTCTTTGCCGACCGCATCCAGCGTACCGACCCGCCAAGGCCACCAGAATTTCCGCATAAGCCGCTCCCGCAATCAATAAAAAGCAATCGATACGTAGCAAATGAAAGTCATAGTATGGTGAAGGCATCCCCGCGATCCACAGGGCCAAATATTATCATACACCCTGCGCGCTACATCGGCCACAGCGGCGTCCCGAAAAGGCAAACATTTGCAATTAGCGGCTGACGATCCGCACACGCATCCGCGCATTAAGTCGCCCGGCACCGTCCGGCAAAATAGGCGTTCATTATGCCTTGTTTGCCACGCGGTCCTGCTCCTCCAAGTAGATGGAGTAGATCGGCTCATCCTGCAGGATAACATCGTGATAGGCGCCGTAGCCGTTGAAGCGCGTAGCCAAGGCACGACCATAAGCGCCAATGTTGCCGATCTCGATGTAATCGCCTTCCCGCACAGACGCCGGCAATAGGAACGGCCCCTTCATGTGGTCGATGCTGTCGCACGTCGGCCCCCAGAATTCGAACGGCAGCAGCGGCTCGTTGGGATCGAGCCCCTCGCGAATAAGGCGCACCGGAAAGACAAACCCGAGCTGGGCGCTATCAAACAGCGCACCATACCCACCGTCATTGATGTACAGCTCATCGTCCTTGCGCAGATCGACCTTCACGATGAGGCTCTCAGCTTCTGCCACCAGAGCGCGCCCCGGCTCGCAGATCAGGCGACAGTCTTCCGTTACCGGCAACTTGGCCATGGAGGCTTGAATGACGTCGACGAAATCCGACAGGCGCGCTGGTACGCTATCGGTGTACTGGGAGGGAAAGCCGCCGCCGACGTCGATGGCGTCTACCACGACACCGGCCTTGACGATCAGCTTCTTCACTTCCTCGAACGCCATGGCATAGGCATCAGGCGTCGTGGTCTGAGAGCCGACGTGAAACGTAATTCCGAGTTCGTCTGCGACTTGCCGGGTCTTGACCAGCAGCTTGGCCGCCTTCGCGCCCGTCACTCCAAATTTCCGTTCCAACGGCACACGGCTGTTCTTGGCCGGCACCGCGATGCGCACAAACAGCTCCAGATCCTTGGCGCCATTGGTCTCCTCCACGATTTTCTGAAGCTCGTCCTCGGTGTCGAGCGCAAAGCATTTGATGTCGTAATCAAAGTACGCCTTGCGGATGGCGTGGCGCGGCTTAACCGGGTGCATGAAGTGCAAGCGCACGCCCGGAATTGTCGCGGCGTCCTCCAGCTCAACTACCGAGGCCACGTCAAACTGGGTGATGCCTGCGCCGTAGAGAGCGCCCAGCAGGAAAACCGAGCTATTCGCCTTGTAGGCGTAAGCTACCTCACCAGGGAAATTCTGCGTGAACCAGCGCGCCGCGCGGCCTGCCGCGTGCGGACGGGCGGCGAAAACCGGAATTTCCGGCTTGAGCGCCTTGACCATATCCAATGCGCTGGCGAACTTTTCCATGAGCAGATGACCTCGACAGAAAACCGGGCAAGCCCCCGAAAGACAACGCAAACGCAAGCTGCGGCGGCAGTTTGGTGAGGAGGTGCATTTAGGGGCACCTCCCCCCCCTGTAAAGACCCTATTGGCCTGTGGCGCCCATCCAGGTCATTTGAGTGTTAATCGATGAAGACCTTATGACGAACGTTGACGCCACCGCCTGCGTGCTCGAAACATTCTTTCGCCATTGAAGAAGAGAGGCCCAAGCACCCCCCCTATGGAAGCGCTGAGAACAATTTTGCAGAACAATCCCCACGAGGCTTTGTTCCTCGTCGGCCTGCTGATTGGGGGCGCGTTCGGGTACGTTTCGGCACGCACGAATTTTTGTGTAATGGGAGCAATTTCAGACTTTCGCACCTTTGCAAGCCCAGGCCGCCTCGGCGCCGTCGCACTGGCAGCGGCAATTGCAATTGCGGGCGCCCAAACGCTCGACGCTTATCGTTTGGTCGATCTCTCGCTGAGCATGTTTCTGGCCCCCTCCATCAGCGTTCTAGGTGCGGTAGCCGGCGGCCTCGTATTCGGAGCGGGCATGGTCTACACGGGAGGATGCGCCAGCCGAAACCTCGTGCGCGCCGGCAGCGGCGACCTGCGCGCGCTCCTTTCGCTCTTCGTGCTGGCCGCCGCCGCCTTCGCGACCATATCGGGCGTATTCTCGCCCTTGCGTTCCAGCTTCGAAATGACGACCGCGCTGGACGTCTCGGGCAACAGAGAGTTATCCCGCCTTTCAGGCCCATTTGTTCTCACACTGGGACTTGGCGCGACGACGGCACGTGCCATGGTGGCCGCGCTGATGATCGTTCCGCTACTGGCCTTCGCATTTGTAAAAGCGCAATTGGCGCGCGATCCTATCAACTTGCTGGCTGGGCTTGGCGCAGGCGCGCTTGTCACCGCCGGATGGTTCGTCACCGGAATGACCTATGATGAGATGGCGCTGCGACCCATTCCTCCCATGTCGTTGAGTTTCGTGCGTCCTGTCGCCGACGCGCTCGACTGGGTGGAACGCTCAAGCGCACTTGGCTTGCCAGGGTTTGGTGCTGCCACCGTATTCGGCGCGCTTCTCGGCAGCTTCGTAGCCTCCCTCCTTGCTGGCGGCTTCAAGACGACAGGTTTTGCCGATCGAGGCGACGTGTTGCGCCACATTGGCGGGGCGATGGCGATGGGAATCGGCGGTGTATTTGCGCTTGGTTGCTCCATCGGGCAGGGCCTGACAGGACTCTCGACGCTGAGCGTGCAGTCACTTGTTGCGGCGACCTCGATCTTTGCCGGTGCGTGGCTGGCCCTCGGCCGCCTTGAGCGGAATATATAGCCTCGACCGAGTTGCCTAAATCGGACGCCCAACGCCCTCATTGCAGAACGAGCACTGCGCGACCGTCGATCATATTGCGTCCCGGCGCCGTATCTGCCCGCTCACCACTCGCAGCCCCCCGGTCTCGGCGCATGGCCTCAATCCGGGCGCTTCGGGCACGAGCGGCCTTTTCCGGGTTTGAGCGCAAGTCCGCCTCCGTCACCAGGGCGTCTTCGACAAAGTTCTCCCAGTCTCCAAGCACCGTGAAGCGTTGACGGCCAAACTCATGCTCTATGCCCATCGGGGGAGCAGCCGACGTCGAGCATTGTGCGACGACCAATTCACGCCCCGTTTCCTTGCGGCGAAGCTGATAGGGGGCATCGTTCCCCGGCAACCGGATCGGCTTGCCGGCGCTTAGTAGATTGTCAGGCTCGAAATCGTTCGGAAACAGCACTGTCGCGCGCCCGGCAGGATCGACGTTCGTCACGGTCAAATAGCAGTCGGTGTCGGACTGCGCGTTGATGACGATGAGATCACCCGGCGCTGGCTTGGCTTTGTCGATCCACAGGTCGAGATCGATCTTCCCATCGCTAGCGGAAGCTGACGACGGTTTCGCTTTGTCGTCTGGCATCTCCACACCCTTCAGGTACGCAAACAGCTTGTCGATGGAGGCGCGCGGCAGACGATGCTGCTGAAGGCGACGCGCCAGTAAAGCCGTTTCACCGGTTGCCTTGGAAAGAGCTGCTGTAAATGTCTCAGGGGTCAAATCCATTTCAACCGCCGCGCCTTCGTAGTCTGTCCCGGTGCGATAGCGCTGCGCCAACGCGCTGATCACTTCTCCACCCTCTAGCGTTAGGCGAGGATCGACGCCTGCCGCAATCAGCGCGTTGCGATACCGCTCGTTGTCGGCATTAGAAAGCAATAGAAGCTCACCATCCGTCGCCGCCAACTGAAGCGCCGTGCGCACCACCTCGCTTACAGGAGGTGGCGGAGCAAGCGCCGCCTGACCAGTGACTTGTGTTACCTGCGCTGCTGCTTGGGCCGGCATCATTTGCGGCCGGTAAGCGTCACGAACGATCTTCACGCCATCGCTGTGACACGAGAAACATCCACCCCCAGCCAATGTCGGTTCCACGTCCCCCGCATAGATCGGCTCCTCGACTCCCGGGAGCACTTGATCGAGCCGATTTCCCGCCGCATCGTACAGCGCGTACGCAAGAAAGCCGTTCGGCAACGTAAAAACAACGCGCAACAAGTCCGGCTTGAAAGGTGCACGCACGCCCCCGCCTGCCTTCGGACCAAGCGGATGCTCGAAAAGATCCTGATCGCCCGAGCTCGAAGCGAAATCGTAAACCAGCCAGAAGCCACCGCGCGCGCCGGGATGGCGCTCGACGAGACGATTGCCGCGCGTCACCTGACTCTGACGCACGATGGCGCGCCGCGCGCGTAGCACCCGCACGTTGTAGTCGATGTCGATGCCGTTCATTTTCGCGAGTTCGGTGAGCTTCTGCGGCACTCCGAGCAGTTTGTAATAGAGATCGGGCGCGCTCGCCGCCTCCGCAAACCAGTCACCACGCACCACAGGATTTTGCGCACCTGCAAGACGCCGCGTGTTGTCGGATAAAGGCACGATCAGCGCCTTCGGATAGTCATGTTCCAAGGTATCCCAGTGACCGGGCACCCAGCCGTAATCCTGCAAGCGAAACGACAGGAGTGTGCCGTTGGGATCGACGGCCTTCAGCGCATGTGGCGCGGCGCCCCACGACAGCCCATTCAGAAGTTTCGACATCGCCTGACGCGCGGCCGCGATCTGATCGGACTGCATACAGCCGTTGTAAAGATTGACGAGAGAAATAAAGCGCACATCGCGCGCGCCCTCGCGCTCGACGCGGAGTGCCTCTTCGATCCAGCCGTCCACCTGAGCCGTACTGATGAGTTCACGCCCGGCGCATTGCTGGCTGCGGCTGGGCATTTCGCGCAACCACTCGCGCACCGCCATGATGTCGTCAGGATCGGGGCCGTGCATCTGAGAACCGCTGCCGAAGACGTTAAGCGGCGCGTGTCCACTTGCCAGCACCTGATAAAGAATCGATGCGTCGGGAATGCCCGGCGTCACCAAGCTCGTATCCTTCGCCAAATCCGACAGCGCAAGGATGTTGGCAAGCCCACCGGCTGCCACCGGCTTTTCCAGCCTTCCGTTTTGATGACAACGCGCGCAATAGGTGCTGAACACCGCATACGCTTTCGCGGCGCGCGGGTCCTCGGGCTTGGGAGGAATTGAAATGGCCTGATCCGTTCCGGTTGCCGCATCCCCAACCGACTGCGCCATCACAGGTCGCGACCCAGTCGCAAACGCAAAAGCGGCGACAATCGACATCATCGCAACGACGGCCAGCTTGGCGAAGACAGCCGCAAGTCGCGAGAAGCCCGATCGCCCCTGGCACCCACCGGACCGCGAAGGTGAAAACCTCATCTGTCGATCAGTCGTCCCTGTCTAATGCGCCGGCTCGTGCCCCCGGCCGTCTGCCCTGGCGGCGGCACCATAGCGGGCAACGCCTGCCCCGCCTAGAGCGCGCCATGGAGCGGGCGAGGCTTGCGCCGCATCTTGAGCTCATTGTGTCCGGCGCAATTGCTCGACGTGTCGCGGCTTCCATTAACTATGTGTAATAGCTCTCAAAAACCCTACGGCATGACCATCCGTGAAAGCGCCCAGCGGGTTTGGGCAGTAGGCTCCTCGCCCATGGCGGAATAGAGGCCCTGGGTCGAGTTCAGCCGCTGCAGCTCACGCCGGGTCGCCGTGCTCCAGCGGCGGCGGAAAATCTCGAGCGTCCGCCCTTCCTTCTGCGCTGCCTTGAGCGCGCTGACGATGTAAGCCGCCGCACGCGCCGGATCACGGCGCACGCCTATGCCTTGATCGTAGACCTGCGCCAACTCCTCCAGCGCACCGGCATGGTCTTTGTCTGCTGCTTCACGCAGATGACGCACCGCGCTGTATGTGTCGCGGCGGCCACCTCTGCCCTGAAGCTCCATCAAGGCGAGGTTGAAGAGAGCCCGTGAATGCCCCTGCGCGGCGGCCTTTGCGTAAAGCTTACGGGCCTGCTTTTCATTTCGAGCGGCGCCTTTTCCCTCCGCGAGCAGATAGGCCAGGCTCGTGGTGCCTGCCGCATCTCCAGCGGCAGAAGCCATCTGATAAAGCTGTAGCGCATCTACCATGCTGGCCGGCACGCCCTCGCCGAATTCATACATGGTCCCCAACGACGCCATCGCAGCCGCATGGCCGTTCTCCGCCGCGCGCCCATACCAGTACGCCGCTTTCGCCAAGTCACGCGAGACGCCTCGGCCTTTGTCATAGGCGCGCGCCGTCTCAAACATTGCGCGTGGCACGCCACCCTCCGCAGCCTCCTGATAAAGGGCTACCACTTTCTCCCAGTCCTGCCCGCTTGATGCTGAGCCTTCCAGCACCACCGCGCGTTCGAACGCCGCTCCGGCGTTTTCGGCATGATCGGAATGCTGGGGGCCGGCGTGGCCGGGTTCGGCGGCGCGCGCAACACTCCCCGTTATCACCCAACGCCAAGCGGTGCGCTTTGTATCTGGAGCAAGGTGCGACAGCTTGAAAGCGGCCAACTCATAGAAGAGACCATTCGGAAAGCGCGTCATATGCGCTTTGAAGTCCTGCGGGTTTTGCGAAAGTTTGATGCGCTCCCACGCATCGAGCTCTGCGATCCGGGCGTCCGCCGCCAGCTCGGTGGTGTGAACTTGGCGGTCGGCGCTGGATTCAGGCGTCGCGGGCTTTTCCTTGAAATAGAACGCGCCGACCAGCGAGGAGTGTTCCCAAGGCACCTGCTGACCGCCGGTCGCCGCGAGCACGGCACGGCGCGTGTCTCGAAATACCTCCTCCAGGGTGCTGCCGGGGCGGGGAATATTGAACGCAAGCGCGGCTGTGTAGGGACTGTTGTTCACCTCTCCGTCGCGCGCAATCTGTCCAGGCGCCGTCGCATATCCGATAAAGGTGCCCGACGGAGCAACCGATGGCGCAAGACCGCCTTCGGCGAACGCCCGGCCTGTGCCGAAGGGATTGTCGCGGCATGCATCGAGTATGACGATGTTAAGTCGTGTGCGCGCCGCCACCAACGTCTTCATCACGTCATCGAGTGCCACCGCGTTGACGGCAACCTCCGACATGTCTCCGATGTCGGCACCCACTGGAATAAGATAGTTGCGACCGTCCGATTGCACGCCGTGACCGGCATAGTAGAACAGCGCGACCGTATCTGGCTGCTTGAGCCGACGTCCGAATTCGGTGATGGCCGAGCGCATGGCACTGGGGTTGGCGTCGAGTGCGGTGATCACCTCAAAGCCGACATCCTTGAGTGTGTCGGCCATCAGCTCACCGTCGTGGCGGGCATTGTGTAACGGCTTGTTGCTATAGGCGGCATTGCCAACCACCAGCGCGATGCGCGTCTCTGCCCGTAGCGCGCTCGCGAGCCCTGCGGTCGACGCCAGCAAACAAACCAGAAAAAGGCACCAACGTACCCTGCGCGCCCGCGTGGACGTGCGTCGCCATCGCCAATTCGCCGTTTCGCGCTTGCGAGCGCTTCCCACGCGCAACGCCCCCTCACAATTCCAGCTCAGGCGTTTCTCGTTGCCCGGGCCGTATGCCTCCGAATCCAAGGGGCAAGTTACGGCCTTGAGCCGGTCAGAAAAGAGCGGGGAGTTAACCATCCACGCATTCCACTGGAAGTTTCGGGCACGCGCGCGGGATAATGCCGACCTGTGGCTCCGTAGGCGCGGACGGTGCCTTGTGGATAACCTTGCGATCTGACGAAGGCTGTGCCAGCACAACACATGCGCACGGGTGGACAAATCATCGTTGATCACCTCGTCGGCGAGGACGTGCGCCACTTGTTCATGGTGCCGGGCGAAAGCTTTTTGGGTCTGCTCGACGCCGTCCATAGCGAAAGCCGCTTACGCCCTGTCACCGCGCGCCATGAGTCAGCGGCCGCTATGATGGCCGAGGCGACCGGCAAGCTTACCGGCAAACCGGGTGTCGCGGTCGTGACGCGCGGTCCCGGCGCCGCTAACGCCTTGGCGGGAGTCTACATCGCAGCGCAGGATCAAACGCCGATGGTGCTACTCGTAGGCATGCCGCCACGATCGCGCTTGCAATTGCCGGCCTTCCAGCAAATCGACCTCGTCAAGTTGTTCGGCGGCATAGCAAAGAACGTTGCCATTGCCGATAGTGCGAGCACATTGACCGAACAGCTAACGTTTGCGTTCCGTCTGGCAGTAAGCGGACGGCCTGGCCCAGTCGTTGTCGGACTGCCCGAAGACGTTTTGGCGGAAATGGGGCCAGCGACCGAAGCTCACTGTAGAGCGCCTGTTCACCGCGCCGTTGCTGAACAGGACATCCAAGCTTTGCAGGACTGTGTCAGTCGGGCCCGTCGTCCGCTCATCATCGTGGGCAGCCCGATGTGGAGCCAAGCCGCCTCAGAAGCACTTGCCCGCTTTGCCGACACATTCGGTCTGCCTGTCGCGACTTCGTTTCGAAGACAGGACCGTTTCGATAATTCGAACGACAGCTATGTCGGTCATCTCGGTTTCGTGCCCCATACTCCTCTCGCCGAAGCCGTGTCGCATGCTGATGTCGTGATCGCCTTTGGCGCTTGTCTCGACGACATCACAACGCGGGGCTTCACATTAGTGCCCCCTCAAGCCGACGGGCGAACTCTGGTCTTGGTTTCGCCCGATGCCGTCGATCCCCGGAGTTGTCCGCCTTATGCCCCGGATCTGGCTATCGCCGCGTGCCCGATGGAGGTTGTGCATACCTTGGCGGGCCTTCCTCCACCTCGATCCCTGCCTTGGCGCGATTGGAGGAGGGCGCTGCGAAGCGCGTATGAACTCTCTCTCGCTGGCGATGCAATTGGCGGTCGCCTGCAAAACGACACCGTACCAATGGGAGAGATCGCGACCCATCTCACACACAGGCTTTCGGTCGATACGATCATTTGCAACGGTGCTGGTCACTACGCTGCTTCCTTGCAGCGCTACTACGTTTACCGCCACTATCCAAGCCAGCTTGCGCCGTTGTCGGGATCGATGGGATACGGGCTCCCCGCGGCGATTGCAGCCAAGCTTGCATTTCCTGACCGCGAAGTCGTCGCTGTTGCAGGGGACGGCTGCTTCCAAATGACGGGAGCAGAATTAGCAACCGCCGTCCAATTGGAATTACCAATTACTGTAATTGTTGCAAATAACAATACGCTGGGCAGCATCCAATTCGCACAATTGCAGTCTGACCCCGCTCGCGTTATTGCGACCACCCTCATTAATCCGAATTTCGCATTACAGGCCGCAGCCGCTGGCGCACGTGGCTTTTGCGTCAATAGCATGGGCGCATTTGCCGATGCACTCGAACAGGCCCTTAGATTTAAGGGCCCGACCGTTATCGAGGTCGCAACCACCTAGAATTAGCCCCGAACCTGTGAATGCAATTATCAGGCGCTTAAGACTTCTTTACAAAACATGAATTCATAATTTTTAACGTTATCCATATAACGACGCCGTCGTCGCATAGAAACGAAATATCGGTTACAAGGGTATTACTGGAAGACACCTCAGTCTAAGCGAAGTCAAATCCGATGGACCTTGAAGCAGCCAAAATCAATGATGCGCCAACCTGGATCCTCGCGCGTCTTTCGATGGCGGCCTGTGTTGCAACCACAAGCGCGTTGCTTGTGGCGTCAGTCAACATGCCTCGAGACCCCGGAATGTCGTCGAAGCCTGGGGTAGACGCCAACTACCCTCCCAGCCACTAGCAGTTGTTTTCTTCCCCACGACCCTCACTCTCCCTGCCAGGGCCCCACGTTCCAGCCAGACGTGGGGCCTTTCCCTTTCTCAACGCAATCCCCCGCCGCTTTTTGCTAGAACCGCGTAGCCCGCGCTCCTGAGGACCGCGAGCACAGTTTGAAGGTGGGCCGCGTCGCGCGTTTCGATCACGAGGTGGAGCTCGGTACCCTTCGCCGGCAGATCTGTGAAGACACGCTGGTGGTAGACCTCCACAACATTTGCCGCCTGCTCGCCGATGATCGCCGATACCTTGGCAAGCTGACCGGGGCGGTCGGGAAGATCGAGCGCAATACGCGATAGCCGACCATCTCGCGCCAATTCGCGGGTAAGCACGCTTGCCAACAAGCCCGTATCTATGTTTCCCCCACACAATACGATACCGACTTTGTGGCCTTGAAAACGCGCCCGATCGGCCAGGAGCGCGGCGAGCCCAGCAGCGCCAGCTCCCTCGACGACGGTCTTCTCAACAGTGATCAGCAACGTCAGCGCGCGTTCGAGTTCTGCTTCAGATACCAGCAGGATGTCGTCGACGAGAGCAGACACGATCTCGCGCGTGACGTATCCCGGCTCCCGCACGGCGATGCCTTCTGCAAGCGTTTCCCCACCAATGGGCAAACTCGCGTGTCGCATTACGTTGTACATGGATGGATAGAGCTTGGCCTCAACACCAATCACGCGGATGTCAGGCTTTAATCCCTTCGCGGCAACCGCCATGCCGGAAATCAAGCCGCCGCCGCCGATCGGAACAATGAGCGTGTCGAGATCTGGCACATTGGCGAGCATTTCAAGTGCGATGGTGCCCTGCCCTGCAATCACAACAGGATCATCGAATGGGTGGATGAACGTCATGCTGTGAGATGCGCCGTGGGCCCTGGCAAAGCGCGCGGCTTCTTCGAAGTCGTCTCCATGCAGAATGACCGATGCACCCAGCGCCTTGGTGTTCTCCACCTTCACCGTTGGTGTCGTAGCGGGCATCACGATGGTCGCCGGGATGCCAAGTAGCTCGGCATGATAGGCGACCCCCTGTGCATGATTACCTGCCGACATGGCAATGACACCACAGGCCCTCTCCTCGGGCGTGAGGCTCATCAGTTTGTTCAGAGCGCCGCGCTCTTTGTAGCTGGCGGTGAACTGCAAATTCTCGAACTTGAGCCAAACGTCAGCCCCGAAAATTGCACTGAGAGTGCGGCTATTGTCGAAATCCGTCTCGATGATCGCGCCCTTCAAGACACCCGCGGCCCGTTGGACGTCTGCCAGCGTGACAGGGAGAGCAACGTCCCGTGGCGTTCCATGCTTGCTCATAAACGCGGCCAATCCTTTTCGATATCACCTCGCCGACCGGAGGACGCGGCAATTCAGCGAACTTTTTATCGCTCCCACTGGCGCTCGCCCAGTAACGAAAGCAAGAACACCTCCCCCATGGCCGCTTTTGCTTTGCGTGCGCGGTGCGCTCGGTTAGAAGCCAAGCTACGGCATGTAAAGCGCAGTGGAGCAGATACGATGGCGAAGGTAGCCTTCCTTGGATTGGGCGTCATGGGATTTCCCATGGCTGGGCATTTGCTGACCCGCGGCGGGCACGAGGTCACCGTCTACAATCGAAGCCCGGCGCGCGCGCAAGCGTGGCTTGAGAAGTTTCCAGCCGGAAAGAGCGCCCCCACCCCGCAGGAGGCGGCCAAAGGGGCCGAGTTCGTCTTTTCCTGCGTCGGCAACGACGATGACGTCCGGGCCGTCGCAACCGGGCCGCAGGGCGCATTCTCAGCTATGGGCAAGGGCTGCATCTTCATCGACAACACGACAACGTCCGCTGAACTGGCGCGCGAACTATCCGAGAAAGCGGCAAGCAGCGGCATCTTCTTTATCGACGCACCAGTTTCGGGTGGACAGGCGGGCGCCGAAAATGGCGTCCTTACGGTGATGGCGGGCGGCGATGCACAGGCCTATTCCCGCGCGGAGCCGGTGATTGCCAACTTTGCGCGCATGGTGAAGCTCATTGGTCCCTCAGGCGCCGGTCAGCTCACCAAAATGGTCAATCAGATCGCTATCGCGGGGTTGGTGCAGGGTTTGTCCGAAGCTATTCATTTTGCCGAGTGCGCGGGACTGGATGTGCCCGCAGTCATCGATACGATCTCGAAGGGCGCTGCCCAATCCTGGCAGATGGAAAACCGCTGGAAGACCATGCACGCGCGCGAGTTCAACTTCGGCTTTGCCGTTGATTGGATGCGCAAGGACTTAGGCTTCTGCCTTTCGGAGGCTGCGCGCAATGGTGCACAATTGCCGGTCACCGCCATCGTGGATGGCTACTACGGCGAAGTGCAGGCAGCAGGCGGCAGTCGGTTTGATACCTCAAGCCTAATCACCCGCCTCACCAAGAAGACCGGCTAGTCGGGCTGGATTGGCAAATCCTCGCTCAAGACGCGTTTCAGGAAGCCTGCGCTTTGAGCGATCGTCCCTGAATGGTCTCCAGCGCGAATTGGAGCGGCAGCGACGTGGTGTACTTCATCTGCTCCATGGCAAAGGCCGAGGAAACCTTGGCGATCTCAATGCGCGAGATAAGCTTCTTATAGAACACGTCGTAGGCGCCGATGTCAGGCACGGCCACGCGCAGCAGATAGTCGATGTCGCCAGACATGCGATAGAATTCGACCACCTCAGGGAAGTCAGCGACGGCACTGCGGAATCGCTCCAGCCAGTCGAGGGAGTGGTGGTCGGTCTTGATCGACACGAACACAGTCACGCCCGCATTGACCTTGTCGGGGTCGAGGACCGCAACGCGCCGCTTGATCACGCCTGCCTCTTCCAGCTTCTGCACCCTTCGCCAGCACGGCGTCGTTGACAAGCCGACCTCCTTGCCAATTTCCGCTACAGGGCGAGTGCAATCTTCCTGCAAGATTTTAAGGATCTTGACGTCCATTTCATCAAGCATGCGCCGAACTCCGGGGATGGGAAAGAACGCAGTTTCTACATTTTCGATATTTTGAGATAGTCGTTTTCTTTTATACCCCAGTCAATGTAAATTCTGGTATTTTTTTTCGTTCTTTCGTCCGGTTGCTCTTGTTTTGCTTGAGCAATCGATCAAATCTTCGAGTCTGAGAACGTCGTTGAGGCTCGATGCTTACGCCAGTGCCCATAACCCGAGATTTTGCCGTCACAGGTGCTCTTTCAAGCACCGATTTCGAGCGCGCGGCGAAGCACGGGTTCAAAACTGTGGTGAGCCTGCTGCCCGACGGGGAACGGCCAGATGCGCTCAGTTCGAAGGAAGCGATGGAGGCCGCCCAGGCGGCAGGAATGACATTCGCTTACATCCCCACCTCAACCCTGGACATTTTCTCCAATCGGACCGTCGATGCCCTGCAGAGCGTTCTCAATCAGACGCACGGGCCAGTATTGGCAATGTGCGCCAGTGGTCAGCGTGCCGCCATTGCTTGGGCGGCCGCGCGTGCGCGTGCGCATCCAGTCGATGCCGTGCTCGATAGTCTATCGAAAGCAGGGCTCGATTTCGCCTTTCTTCGCGACGAGCTCGAAACACAGGCGCACCAAGGGGCACGGCATACGCACAAGGAGCGTGAGCGCGCGATGAAGTCCTGCCCGCAACCAGCTGCGTGATCGCCTCGACTTTTCTTTAGCCGCCTTCAATCACCGATCGAATTCTAGCTTTCAAAACCGGGAGAAGCTCCGCGTCGAACCAGGGGTTCTTTTTCAACCAGGCATTGTTGCGCCATGAGGGATGGGGCAATGGCCACAACTGCATTTTGGCGTCGGTCCGTGCGGTAATCTTCCGCCAATCCGCGACCGTGTCGGATAAAGTGGCGCCCTGAGCAGCCCCTAAGTGCCAGGCATGAGCATACCGGCCAATCAAGAGCGCGACTTCGATTTGGGCAAGCTGATCCATCAGCCGCTGGCGCCAGAGAGCTGCGCATTCAGCGCGCGGCGGCAAGTCGCCGCCCTTGGCGTCCAAGCCCGGAAAACAAAAGCCCATCGGCACAATGGCGACACGGCGGACGTCGTAGAACTCGTCTTCGCTTACGCCCATCCATTGACGCAAGCGAACGCCGGAGGGGTCCGTAAACGGCATTCCTGAGGCATGGACGCGAGTGCCCGGCGCCTGCCCGAAGACACCGATACGGGCGGTCGTGCTAACGCGCAGAACCGGACGCGGCTCATGGGGCAAAGGCTTGGCACGTGGGTGATCGCGACAGATCCGGCAGGCGCGGATTTCGGCGACAAGCTTATCCAAGTGGCGAGCCATGGCAGTCCCGGCTCCTTCTTCAAGCTATTTGGCGGCGAAGGGCAGCGAACACCCTGAGCACCACCGCTTCAAAGTCCGATGCCGCGTTCATGCCGCCAGTCCCGCGGCGTTTCGAACTGCGAAGACCACAGCCCACGCTTATTGGCTCGGGCCTCGGCCTCCTCGCGGTTGTATCCACCATTGGCCACCGCCATACCTTGAAAGACCATTCCGGCGTTGAGATCCCGGCCGCCAGCGGTGCAATAGGCTAGCACCCGGCCATGCTTGTCCCGCTCCACACCCCGGCACACAACAACGTCCTTGCTGATTAGCCTACGTAAGGCGTCGCGCGCGGCGTTGCCACAATCCCAGTCCCTACCGTCGCGCAGACAGGTCTGGCGGCCTTCAGGAGCATCAATTCCCTTGAGGCGAACTTCGTCCCCGCCGACGTACAGGCTGTCGCCGTCGATCACACGGGCAGCGCCACGCACGTCGGCAGGAACAGGATCTGTGCTTTTTGGGTTGTTTCCCAGATGGTTACGTCCAAGAAGCCCGGCTACGATCGCCAAAATGACTGTCGCGATCAGGCGGGCAATCGACCGCATCTGGCGGCTGTTCCCTCGTATGGCGCGCATCCCGTCTCTATTGCTTTGCGTCGACATGTTAAACACTAACTTAGCGAATTGCCGCCAGATTAACCTCGATGGATTAGCGACCTCCAGCGGAGGAACGCTCATTTGGCCAATTGGCATAACGGCAATTATTGATGGACGACACCGCCGACATCGCGCAGCCTTCGGGGCGTCGTTCGCCACAGCAAAATCGCGCCTCGAGAAAGCCCGACGACCTCAAGCTCTACCGCGAGCGTCTTGTCAACGGAAACGAGATCAAACCCGAATTCGAGTACGAGCTCCTGGCGATGTACGCCAGGAACGAGACGAGCGCGCCGTTGGCCATGCCGGCTCTCTGCATCCTTTTCTCGATTGCCTCGATGTTTTGGGCTTCCTGGGCCGAAGCGGGCGCATGGATCGCCGCCGTAATTGCAACTCGCTGGCTGATGAACGTTCAGTGCAAGAAGCTCCTGGCTATGCCTCGCACTGAAGTCAACGTCGCAGAGTGGCGGCGCTTCTTCCTGCTTCTTGAGCTGCTGAACGGCATGGTGCTGGCTGGCTTTGCTCTCATCGGTTCGGGCAGCATGCACTCTGGACATGGCGAGGCCGCCTTCTCCTCGCATGTCTTCATCTTTGCAACCTTGATGGTCGTGCTTGCCATCCGCATGACGTTCGCCTCGACCGTGCGCGGCGTCTTCCTCGCTGGCACCGTCCCGATGACGCTCGCGGTTGCCGCGCGGTTACTATGGCTTTCGAGCCCGTTCTATTTCGCCCTCGCCTCAATGGCGATCGGCATCCATCTGTTCTTTGTGTATCTGACACGGGGTCTGTATTCGACAGCACTGTCGATGATCGAGTTCCGCGCAGAAAAAGACGGCCTGATTGCCGAGCTGGAAGAAGCCAAAGCCATTTCCGATGAAGCGCGCCGCCGTGCGGAAGCCGGCAACAAGGCGAAGTCGCGGTTCCTGGCCACCATGAGCCATGAACTCAGAACGCCACTCAACGCCATCATGGGCTTCTCCGAAGTCATGGAAAAGGAGCTACTCGGACCGATAGGAAACGAGACCTATTGCGAGTATGCGCGCAACATCTACGCTTCCGGCAGCCACTTACTCCACATCATCAACGAAATTCTTGATCTGTCTCGTATCGAAGCCGGACGCTACGAACTGCATGAGGAAACGATACGGCTTACCGATGTCGCGGAAGATTGCGAACGTCTGGTGAAGCTGAAGGCCGATAGCAAAGGCTTGTTGATGGTAGAGGACTTTGCTCCCAATCTGCCGCAAGTGTGGGCCGATCCGCGCGCCATGCGCCAGATCTGCCTGAACCTGCTCTCCAACGCCTTGAAGTTCACGCCCAAGGGCGGCCGCATCACGATCTCAATCGGCTTCCTTCCCGATGGCGGGCTCAGCATGTCCGTTCGTGATACCGGCCCAGGCATTCCCAAGGACGAGATCCCCAAGGTCATGCAGGCCTTCGGTCAGGGCTCTCTGGCCCACGAGAGCGCTGAGGGCGGGACCGGACTTGGCCTACCGATCGTTCAGAACCTGATTCAGCTCCATGGCGGAACGTTCACGCTGAAGTCCGAACTGCGGAAGGGTACGGAAGTGACCGTGACGCTGCCCAAGCAGCGTGTGCTGCACGCAGTCGCACCACTCCAGCCCCTGGGCCGCGAACGCCACCGGGATCCCGATATGCTGCCGCGCTCCACGCGACCGCCTCGTATGCGCGTGGCCGCCTCTCCTTACGGCTCCAACGAGCCTTACAAGGCAAAGACACCGCATTTGGCTGGGTAGCTATATAAGCACACCCGAATTTCCACATGATTTCGACTGCAGCGTGCGATGTTGTCATCTCGGGCGATTGACCGTATCTGAGGGATCAACCTTTACGCGCACCGCGTCTGCTTCGCGGAGCTTTCATTCCAGGTGCCAATGGATTCACCCTGCGTCAAAATCTGCGCTATCGACCCCGCCACCAAACGCTGCACCGGGTGCCAGCGCACGCTGGAGGAGATCGGGCGTTGGTCTACGATGACCGACGCCCAACGCAAACGCATCATGGAAGAGCTTCCCTCGCGCAATATGCAAACCACATTGTCCAAATCCTGAGCTGAAAGGAGGCGGCACGTGCTAGGCTGGCTGCTGCTCTTTTCGTTTCTGTTATCAGCGCTCTTTATCTATCTCGGCACTGGTGGGGAGGATCTTCAACAGACTTCCGCTATCGGAATTGCCGCGGCCGTCGCCTTCGCTCTGCTGGTTCTGTACGCCCTTGCAACCCGCTCCGGTCACGACGGCGGTCAGCGCCTGCGCAGATTGCTCGTGCCCCTATTGCTGCTGGGAACAGGGGCTGGCGCCTGGTTCTATTTCGCACCCGACTTCGATCTCGCAAGCTGGCTCGACCGGGCGGGCGTTGCGACCCCAGCCAGCGACGTGCCGAGTGTGGGACAGGACGGATTGAAGTCCGTTCTCATCCGCCGCAATGAGCAGGGCCAGTTCGTGGCCAGATCCGCAGTGAACGGAGCCCCTGTCGACATGCTTATAG
Source organism: Hyphomicrobiaceae bacterium (assembly GCA_041397645.1). Taxonomy (NCBI): domain Bacteria; kingdom Pseudomonadati; phylum Pseudomonadota; class Alphaproteobacteria; order Hyphomicrobiales; family Hyphomicrobiaceae; species Hyphomicrobiaceae bacterium. The sequence continues at coordinate 133,290 of JAWKWE010000007.1, forward strand.
ACACCGGCGCAAGCTCCGTCGTTCTCAAGCAATCTGACGCCGAACGGGCGGGTCTCGACACAACCGCACTCGACTACAGCGTTCCCATTGAGACGGCCAACGGACAGAGGAGCGCCGCTGCCGTCCGTCTGCGCACACTCACCATCGGCGCGCTGCAACTCAACGACCTGGAAGCCCTTGTGGCCCAGCCGGGAAGTCTTAACGAAAACTTGCTCGGTATGAGTTTCTTAAGACGTTTGCGGTCATATGAGATCTCCGGAGATTTCATGACCTTGCGCGAGTGAAGGATGCGACTGCGCCTACTCGCCTAACATTTGGAACTGCCAGGTATGTCGTCGGGCTCCTCAAGCTTCTTTCAGTTCGTCGCGCTCACAGCTTTGGTGACTGTCGGTGCGGTCTATGCCATCAAGCATCGCGACGAAGTCGGCAAGATCACGGCCATGGCCCTCGAGCGGACCATGTCGCACGGCCAGCCTCAGGCGAGCGAACGCGTGTCTGAGCATCATGATAGCTCCGACGAACTCGAAATCGCAGCCAACGACGCGGGACACTTCGAAACCGAAGTGGAGATCAACGGCTCTCGTGTCGAGGTGATGGTCGATACTGGGGCAACGCTCGTCGCACTCACCTACGACGACGCGCAGCGCGCCGGACTATACCTCAGGCCTTCAGACTTCACCCACGAAGTGCGCACGGCAAATGGCGTTGCGCGGGTCGCCCCTGTTGAGTTGGGCAGCATCACGGTCGGAGACATCACCGTGCGCAACGTGCGCGGCGCCGTTGCCGAACAAGGCAAGCTTCACAAGACGCTGCTTGGTATGACTTTCCTCAGCCGCCTGTCCCGCGTCGAAATGCGCCCCCATGCGTTGGTTCTACACGAGTAGAACGTCATTGCGGCGCCACTTTTGCCTCTTCTAGCAAATTCCGCGTGCACCCATTCCCTATGGCTTGCAAAGCCTATAGGGTCCAGCGCGCACTTCATCCTGTCAGAAGGGTTCGAGCCTTATGCTGCCAAAACCGCGTGCCGACCTTAAGCCCAACACCGCCGATTTCGAGCGACTTCCACTCGTGAAACCGACAGGGTTTCGCGAGTATGACGCCCGCTGGCTGTTTCCCGAAGAGATCAACCTCATGGGTCTCAACGCGGTCGGACTTGGCGTTGCCACCTTGTTTGCCCGACGCGGCGTGCCCAAACGCATCGTCGTTGGTCATGATTTCCGATGGTATTCCGGCGCGGTGAAGCAGGCGTTGATGACCGGACTCCTGGCCGGCGGTTGCGAAGTCCACGATATCGGCCTCGCCTTGTCGCCGATGGCCTACTACGCCCAGTTTGCGCTCGACGTCGAAGGCGTCGCCATGGTGACTGCATCACATAACGACAACGGCTGGACCGGCATCAAGATGGGCTTGTCGCGACCGCTGACGTTTGGGCCCGACGACATGAGCGAATTGAAAGAGATCGTTCTGTCGGGGGCATACGAAACCAAAGCCGGGGGACACTACATCTTTGTTGAGGACATGGGCGCACGCTATGTGAAGTCCTTGACAGATCGGCCAAAGCTCAAGCGCCGCCTCAAGGTGGTATGCGCATGTGGCAACGGCACGGCTGGCGCCTTTGCACCTCAGGTGCTGGAAGCAGTCGGCTGCGAGGTTATTCCGCTCAACACCGACCTTGACCATTCGTTCCCAAACCACAATCCCAACCCCGAAGACATGAAGATGCTGAAGGCAGTCTCCGCCAAGGTGCTGGAGACGAATGCCGACGTCGGTCTTGCCTTCGATGGCGATGGAGATCGCTGCGGCGTCGTTGCCAACGACGGCCATGAGATCTTTGCCGACAAGGTTGGCGTAATGCTGGCGCGCGACATCTCGTCGATCCACAAGAACGCAAAATTTGTCGTCGACGTGAAATCGACCGGCCTCTTCACCACCGATCCGGTGCTCAAGGCCAACGGCGCGACAACCGCGTACTGGAAGACCGGGCACAGCTACATCAAGCGCTACAATTTCGAGAACAAGACGCTCGTGGGTTTTGAAAAGTCCGGCCACTTCTTCTTCAACACCCCGTTGGGCCGCGGCTACGACGATGGCCTCGTCGCTGCGCTTGCTGTTTGCGACATGCTCGATCGCAACCCGGACAAGAGCATGGTCGATCTGCGCGATGCCCTTCCCAAGACCTGGGGATCGCCGACTATGTCTCCCCACTGTGACGATGAGAAAAAGTACGGCGTCGTGGACCGGATCATCGCCCACTACAAGAAGCAGGAAGCCGAAGGCGCAAACGTCGCCGGACAGAAGATCCGCGAACTCATCACCGTCAATGGCGTGCGCGTCGTGCTAGAGGACGGCACATGGGGTCTGATCCGTGCTTCCTCCAACAAGCCTGAACTGGTGATCGTGGTCGAGAGCCCCACGTCAGAAGCCAACATGAAAGCGATCTTCAAGGATCTCGATACCGTGCTGACGCGCTTTCCCGAGGTGGGCGATTACAACCAGAAGATTGCGGTGTGAGGAGTGACGCGACGCCGTGAACGAATTGAAGGGCCGGTGTTGTCACCGGCCTTTCTTATTTGAGCAGCGAATACAGGAAGCGTCCGACCACGCAGAATAAGAAGACTGCAAAAGCAATTTCCAACTTGCGTTTGGAGAGCGCGTGGGCAGCCTTCACGCCCAGTGGCACCGCATACATGCTTGTCGGCATGATGAGAAGCGCAGCGGGAATATTCACATATCCGATAGAGTATGGCGGACGCAGCGGAACGCCCCATCCCGCCAACATGAAGCCGAGCGTCCCCGGCACAGCGATTACAGGCCCAAAGCCCGCTGATGTCGCCACGGCTCGGTGGATCGGAACGCCATAAAGCGTCAGAAGCGAGACGATGAACATGCCTCCGCCTATGCTCATCAAGGCCGAAATCAAACCTATGATTAGAGCGGCTGCTTCGACGCCTTTGCTCTTGGGGATCTGTTGCCCCAACCGCCAGTCGTCGCGGCCGATTGCAAACTTCATCGCGATTACCGTACCGGAGACGATCCAGACCCACTTCAGCCCGGCCGTACTTGAAAGCTTGGCCGTTAAGACGCCAAGGACGACTCCGGCAGCAACCCAAGGCGCCATTCGCCGCCAAATGTCCATGTCGACCGCACCCTTGGCGTAATGCCCAGAGAACGAACGCAGCGACGTCGGCACAATCACCGCGAGCGAGGTTCCGAGCACCATGTGCATGCGGACGCTTTCATCGACCCCGTAATGCGAAAACAGTTCATAGAGAACGGGTACAAGAAAAGCCCCACCGCCGACCCCTAAGAGCCCCGCCAGGAATCCTGTCGCAAATCCTGCTCCAGCTAATCCGGCAATCAGGATTGCTATGGCAGCGATGGATGATGTCTCCATTGTCCCCGTCACTCCGCGGCTGCGGCACCTGTTTGTTGCGTGCCCATCGCGCCCTCTGCGATGGCAATTGCTTCCATCAGAACGCGCACATCGGCGCCTGGTTTGATCCCCTGCTCACTCAAGTGACGGCGGAACAGCCGGCCGCGCGGACGACCATGATAAAGACCCAAAACATGACGCGTGATGTTCGACAGACGGCCACCTTTGCCTAAATGGATCGCCACATAGTCGGCCAGCCCGCGCAAGGCATCGGCGCGCGTCGAAACCGACGCCGTGGGGTCGTAGTAGCGCCGATCGACCTCCGAAAGAAGATACGGCTCATGATAGGCCGCGCGCCCCAGCATCACCCCATCGACGTGACGCAGATGTTCATCGCACTGCTGCAGCGTTTCAATTCCGCCGTTCACAATGATTTCCAGATCCGGCCTGGCCTGTTTCAACCTGTAGACGCGCGCGTAGTCGAGCGGAGGGACTTCGCGGTTTTCCTTCGGCGACAGACCGTTGAGCCAAGCCTTGCGCGCGTGGACGATAAAGGTTCGGCAGCCCGCCCGTGAGACAACCTCAATGAAGCGCTGGAAATCGGACTCCGCATCCTGATCGTCAATGCCGATACGGCATTTTACGGTAACGGGAACCTCGACGCGCGCCTGCATGGCGGCGATGCAATCGGCCACCAGCTGCGGCTCGGCCATCAGGCAGGCGCCGAACCGACCTTCCTGAACGCGATCGGACGGGCATCCGACATTGAGGTTGATCTCATCATAACCGAAGTCCGCGCCGATGGATGCTGCCTCCGCCAGACGGTCAGGCTGCGACCCACCGAGCTGCAAGGCGACGGGATGCTCTTGAGGCGAGAACGCCAAAAGCATGTCGCGGTGGCCGTGAATGACTGCTTCAGCAGTGACCATCTCGGTATAGAGCAGCGCATGGCGCGTGAGCTGGCGATGGAAGACGCGGCAATGCCGGTCCGTCCAATCCATCATAGGGGCCACACAGAATTTGCGGTTCAGTGGTTGCATTGATCCAGGCAATCAGGGCGTTCTTTCGCCATTAAGAGGCCGCCCCTTCGGTGGCGCGACGCATCTTGTCCGACGTGTACCCCAGGGCCGGGTCGGCAGCAACGCGCGTTTGTTTGGTCCAACTGCGGTCAACTGCCTCCGGAGCCGAGAACGATCAGAAGATCCTTGGCGCTGACTTGGTTGCCTGCTTCGACCAGAATTTCCTCGACCACACCGTCCCGCGGAGCCTGGATCGACGTTTCCATTTTCATGGCCTCGATCGTGAGCAAGACGTCGCCTGCATTTACGTGCTGACCTGTTTGCACCGCGATTGAAGCAATCGCACCCGGCATTGGAGCGGCCACATGACTTTCGTTGCCGTCCTCCGCGCTCCTGCGAACCTGGGTTGCAGGACTGACGCTGCGATTGGGAACGACGATGACGCGCGGCTGGCCATTGAGTTCGAAGAACACTTCGACCTGACCGTCGGGCCGCGTCTCACCAATCGCCGTCAATTGGATGATGATCGACTTTCCGCGTTGCAGATCCACGGTGATCTCCGTGCCGGGCTTCATGCCGGAATAGAACACCGGCGTCGGCAAGACAGATACCGGACCATACTTGGCTGCCGTGGACGCGTATTCGGTGAAGACCTTCGGATACATCAGATATGAGGCCAGATCGCAATCATCGATCGCGCGCCCGCATTTGCCTTCAGCCGTCTTGCGCTCGCTTTCAAGATCAATGTCGCCGAGAAGTGCGCCAGGCCGATCCTTTATGGCCGCTTCGCCCTTCAGAATCCGGTCCTGCACACCGGCAGGCCAGCCGCCGGGTGGCTGGCCCAACTCGCCGCGCATCATTTCGATAACGGAGTTCGGGAAGGTGACATCGCGCTTTGGATCCATGAGATCCTCCGGCGATAAATTCTGTGCAACCATCATCAGCGCCATATCGCCCACAACCTTCGACGATGGCGTGACTTTGATGATATCGCCGAAAAAATCGTTGGCCGCACGGTACGCATTTGCAACCTCTGGCCAGCGCGCTTCAAACCCGAGAGAGCGAGCCTGCTCTTTGAGATTCGTGAACTGTCCGCCCGGCATCTCGTGCAGGTAGACTTCCGAAGCGCCAGAAAGCTGGCCGCTTTCAAATGGCGCGTACTGCGTGCGCACGCCTTCCCAATAGCCGTTGATCCGTCGCAACGCATCACTATCGATGCCCGTATCCCGCTCGGTTCGCGCAAGAGCCTGTACGATGGAGCCTAGGCACGGCTGAGACGTTCCCCCGCTCATGGAATCCATGGCGGCATCGACAGCATCGACCCCCGCATCGATCGCCGCAAGAATTGTTGCGGCAGAAATTCCTGTGGTGTCATGCGTGTGCAAATGCACTGGCAGGCCGGTCGCGTCTTTCAACTCCTTGACCAGAACGCGCGCCGCAGCCGGCTTCAGCAAACCGGCCATATCCTTGATCCCAAGGATGTGAATGCCAGCCTGTTGAAGCTCTTTGGCAAGATCCACGTAGTATTTCAGAGTGTACTTTGGCCGGCTCGGATCGAGAAAGTCACCCGTGTAGCAAATGGCGCCTTCTGCCAGCTTGCCTGCGTCGCACACGGCATCGATGGACACGCGCATGTTTTCGACCCAGTTGAAACAGTCGAAAATGCGAAACAGGTCCATCCCGGCATCCGCCGCCTGGCGAACGAAAAAGCGCACGACGTTATCTGGATAATTCGTGTATCCGACGCCGTTGGATCCACGCAGCAGCATCTGCGTGAGGATATTGGGAACGTTCTCGCGAATAGCGGCCAGACGCTCCCAGGGATCTTCCTGGAGATAGCGCATCGCAACGTCGAAAGTCGCGCCGCCCCAGCATTCCAGCGAGAATAATTGCGGCAACCCTCGCGCATAGCTGTCCGCTATCGAGACGATATCGCGCGTGCGCATACGCGTCGCCATTAGCGATTGGTGCGCATCACGCATCGTCGTGTCGGTGATGAGAACGCGCTTTTCCCTCTTCATCCAATCCGCAAACCCATCCGGTCCCAACTCCTGAAGCACCTGGCGCGTACCTGTTAGGGGAGCTCGGGCGAAAGATGGCAAGACGACGTTGGAATATTCTGGCGCCTGAGGCCGTCCGCGCGTTTCGGGATGACCGTTGACCGATACGTCCGCGATCCACCGCATCAGTTTCGAAGCCCGGTCGCGCCGTTCGGGAAAATCGAAAAGCGATGGCGTTTCGTCAATGAAGCGCGTCGTGTATTCGTTGTTTCGGAAACGCGTGTGCGCAATGACGTTGTGTAGGAACGCTAGATTGGTGGCCACACCCCGAATGCGATATTCGAGCAGCGCACGATTCATTCTGTCGATGACTTCGTCCGTCGTTCCGGCCCACGCTGTCAATTTTTCAAGAAGCGGATCGTAGTATCGCGTGACAACAGCTCCGGAAAACGCCGTGCCTCCGTCAATGCGGATTCCAAAGCCCATGGCGCCGCGATAGGCGCTGATGCGACCAAAATCAGGAATAAAGTTATTCTCAGGGTTCTCGGTCGTAATGCGGCACTGGATGGCATGACCATTGAGCTTGATGTCTTCCTGGGGGGGAATGCCCGTCTCCCAGTGACCGTCGGCACCTCGGTGGGCGATCCGACCACCTTCGAGAATCTTGATTTGCGCCTTCACAATATCGAGACCGGTGACGACCTCGGTGACGGTGTGCTCGACTTGAATTCTCGGATTGACCTCGATGAAGTAGAAAGCGCCGGTATCGACATCGAGGAGAAATTCAACTGTGCCCGCGCCCACGTAATCGGTCGCGTGGCCTATGGCCAAGGCGCACGCGCAGAGTTTGGCGCGGGTTTTTTCATCCATATAGGGTGCGGGCGCGCGTTCGACGAGTTTCTGATTGCGACGCTGGATCGAACAATCTCGCTCAAACAGGTGGACGAGATTGCCGTGCTGATCGCCGAGAATCTGAACCTCAACATGCCGAGCATTGCGTATAAGCTTTTCCAGGTACACGTCGTCCTTGCCGAACGCCGCCTTTGCCTCGCGACGACCGATCATCACAGCATCGAGAAGATCCCGTTCGCTCTCGACTACACGCATGCCGCGGCCACCGCCGCCCCAAGACGCCTTGAGCATGACAGGATAGCCGACTTCGGCGCCTGCCTTTTTGATCGCTGCTGGATCGGTAGGTAGCGGAGGACTTGCGGGCATGACAGGCACGCCATTCGCCACAGCGATGTTGCGAGCATCGACTTTATTGCCAAGCTTGCGCATCGTGTCGGGAGATGGACCTATGAAAATAATGCCCGCTTTCGCACACGCCTCGGCGAATTCCGGGCTTTCCGACAAAAAGCCATAACCGGGGTGGATCGCATCGCACTTAGTATCGAGCGCTACCCGTATAATGTCATCGATCGACAGATAAGCTTCGATTGGCCCCTTCCCGTGACCGACCATGAAGGCCTGATCGGCCTTAAAGCGATGCAATGAAAGCCTGTCGTGCTCGGCGTAGATGGCAACGGTTCTAATTCCAAGCTCTGCTGCGGCGCGAAAAATACGCGTCGCGATCTCCGACCGGTTCGCGGCAAGCAGGCGCCGGATCTGTCTAGGCTTTGCCCCTGTCATTGCCTCGTGCCTGCGGACGTCATCGCTCATGATATTTTTGCTTCCCTTTTTGCACCGCAGCGCAGCTTTCTGACGTTTTTTCAATATTTTGGAATATTCGCAAGGCCCCGCACGCGAACTGGTAAAATAATTAGACCGCGCGATTGGTCAGAGCAAATCTTTGTTGTAAGGTCCTAACCGAAGCTTCGTTTGATGTAAGGATAGCCGATATGGTCGACACTTTTCCGAAAAGTGCCGAACTGACAGCCATCGATGCGATAAGTAAATCCTTCATCCAGGATTTGCTTGCCCAATCGCGCACCCGCTGTGAAGAGGCTTACCGCTTAGATCGCAGCAGGCGTGCAGGACCATACCTGCTCACCCCGGGTGAGTTGAGATGCGTTGCAGAGCCCCTAGAGCTTCTCACGCGTGTGGCTCGGCCAGAACTCGAGGCGCTCCTGGCAAGGCTCGCGCCGGCCAGCTACGTCGTTGTTCTTTCCGATGCAAATGGCGTCGCCGTCGATTTTGTTGCCAGCGGATCGCCCGATCGCAAACTCTGGCGCATGGGCGTTTGCGCGGGCGCAGCCTGGGGCGAACCCCACGTGGGGACGAACGGGATTGGCACGTCGATTATGTCCCGGCTTCCCATAATCGTTCACCAGCGCAACCATTTCTTGCTCAAGTACGCCGAGTTGACCTGCGCAGCCGCGCCGCTATTTGATGCCCGTGGTCGCGTCATCGCATCCTTGGATGCGTCCTCGGTCGCTAACCTCCCCCAGGAAATCCAGGGATTGGTGCTCGACTTGGTGGTGCGAACTGCGCGCCGCATCGAACGCCTCTATTTTTTGGAACGTTATCGCGACCGGACCATCTTGACTGTTGACCTTGGCAACGACGGCCTCTCGGGCCACACGGTCACGCTCGCCGTCGGCGAAGATGGCTGTGTCATCGACGCGCAAGGCAATAGCAACGACGGATCCGATGCTCCGACACTCGACACCTATAGCAAGATGAATTTCGCTAACGTCGTTGATCTGGCTTGGCGGACACCTGCGGTCCAGGCGGGGCCGATGCACGTGGAGCACAAGGCGGTGGTGAACCTTGTGGGCGATCTGCCTTACTTTACCGTGCTTCGCGCGCCCGCTCAGCTTTCACCCCGGCCCATGGCGTCGGTCGCCAGAGCTGATCTGGCTCGCAGCAAACCGAAAAAGCTACAGCCAATTTCTAAGCCTGTGCTGACGTTGGAAAGGCTGGCAGGAGACGACCCAGGGCTTTGCGCTGTCGCTGGAAAGATCGACCGCTTCATCGCCCATCGAATTCCCTTCCTCATTCAAGGAGAGACCGGCACAGGCAAAGAGGAGTTTGCGCGTGCCATTCATGCCAAGGGGCCGCGTGCGGCCTCACCGTTCGTCGCCATCGATTGTTCGTCCATTCCGGAAAATCTCATAGAAAGCGAACTTTTCGGCTACGAAGCCGGGAGCTTCACCGGTGCCAAGCGCGAGGGCCAGCGGGGCAGAATTCTCGATGCCAACGCGGGCACGCTGTTCTTGGATGAAATCGGCGATATGCCGCTGACCTTGCAGACGCGCCTTTTGCGCGTGCTCGCCCGCAACGAGGTTGTCCCCCTCGGGGGACACGTGCCGATCAAGGTCGATTTCAATTTGATCTGCGCCACGCACCAGGATCTCAAGACAATGGTGGAGCGGAAAAGTTTCCGCCAGGATCTCTATTTCCGCATCTCAGGTTGCCGTATTGCGCTGCCGCCGCTTCGCGAGCGCTGTGACAAAAAACCGATTATAATCGGCGCGCTGGAACTTGAGTGCTATGCTGTGGGAATCCGTACTCTTCCCGACATCTCCGAAGCGGCCATGCAAATTTTGACCTCCTATCCATGGCCAGGCAACATGCGCCAGGCTCGCCTCGCTATGCGTTTTGCCTTGGCAAGCTCAGGCGGCGAAGAAATCTTTCCCGAACATCTGCCCGAAGAAATCGTCGAAGAGGCATCCGGCGACGACTCCATCCCCAAGAGCGCTCCGACTCCGGAAGCGGATCTCGAGGACGTCCTGCGCCGCAACGCCTGGAGCGTCAGCCAGACGGCACGCGATCTCAACGTCAGCCGCCAGACTGTTCATCGCTGGATGAAGGAACGCGATCTCAAGCGGCCCGTCTCCTGATCGAGACATTCATCGTTCTAAAAAAAGGACCCCTCGCGTGGCCGACGCGAGGGGCGCAGAATGATACCGCAAGTACAGGGAGTGATCAGGCGTTTTGCAGCTTTTCACCCATTGGCAAGTTGCGAACCCGCTTTCCACTTGCTGCAAAGATGGCGTTGGCGAGGGCCGGAGCGAATGGAGGAACGCCGGGCTCGCCGACACCTGAGGTGTGGTGTTCTGGAGATGCGGGCTCCAGAATGTGGACATTGACCTTCTTCGGGTAGTTCGAGATTCGCGCCACCTCGAAGTCGGAGAAGTTCGACTGCTCAACGATGCCGTCCTTGAAAGTGATGCCGCTGTAAAGCGCAGTGGACATCGCCATCACGGCAGCACCTTCGATCTGCGAACGAATACGCTCTGGGTGAACGTACATTCCGCAATCGATAGCAGTGGTAACCTCAGGCACGCGCACAACGCCGTCCTTGTCGATGGAGACATGCACGACCGAGGCGACGTAGGATGCGAAGCAACGGTGTCCCGCAATTCCCATACCCTGACCTTCCGGCAGCTTCTTGCCCCAACCAGCCTTTTCAGCTGCCGTGGCAATAACCCGCTTCAGTCGAGATGTGTCGATCGGGAACTGGTCGTATGGCTCGCCGTAATTCCAGAAGTCGTCCGGCATGCCAGCCGCCTTCAGGTCCACTTTGCGATCTGAGCCGATAATTTCCAGCAGGAAGTCCTTTGGATCCTTGCCCAGCTTGTGGGCGAGTTCACAAATGAACGACTGCACCGCGAACGCCCGCGGAATATTGGAAACAGAACGGAACCAGCCGATGCGGGTGTGGGCCATTGCCTGCCCGTTTTCGCAGCGAATGTTAGGAACCTCAACCGGCACATCGACAAGGCCCATGCCATATTCGAGGTTGAACTGGTAACCACTATCGGGCGCGAACGTCGAAAGGATTGACGGCGCAACGGACCGATGACGCCATGCCGTCACCTTGCCGCTGTCGTCGATGGCCGCATCGAGATGCTCACACGACGTCGTGTGGTAAAAGCCGTTGCGAATATCGTCCTCGCGCGTCCACAACAGCATCACAGGAGCACCGTTGGACCGCTTCGACAGTTCGACCGCTTCAAGCGCGTAATCGCACTTGGACTTGCGGCCAAAGCCACCACCTAGAAGCGTCACGTTAACCGTCACGTTCTGTTCGGCAACCTTGTAGGTGTCGCAAATGTCTTTGCGCGAACCATACGGACTTTGAAGCGGAGCCCAAACGTCGATCTTGCCGTTGGCGAACTGCGCAATCGCAACTGGCGGTTCCATCGAAGCCTGAGCGACGTGCTGCTGATGGTAGGTTGCAGACACGACTTCCTTGGCGCTGGCGAATGCTGCATCGGGATCACCAAGATTGCGGATGACCTTGCCGGGCTTGTTGGCCGTTTCTTCCATTTCCTTGTGGTATGCGACGCTGTTGTAGCTCGCGTGCGGGCCGTAATCCCATTCGAGTTTGAGCGCATCCCGCCCAGCCATTGCCGCGTAGGTGTTGCGAGCAACGACAGCTACGCCGCCGAGGGAAGCAAACTTCGCCGGCGGCGCCTTGCCTTCGATCTCGTAGACCGCTTCCACGCCGGGAACCTTCAGCGCATCAGCAGGATCAAATGACTTCAACTTGGCTCCGATCACTGGCGGCCGCGCCATCACAGCATACTTCAGACCCGGAACGCGAACGTCGGCACCGTACTTTGCCGCACCCACGGTGATGTCGAAAAGATCGACAATTTTGACCGGGTTCTTGACCATGTAGCGAAACTCGGCCGGCTTCTTGAACTCGACCGTTTCGATATCAGGTACGGCCCGGTTCGTTGCTGCCTCTGCCAGTTCGCCAAAGGTGTAGACCTTCCCGGTCTCTTTCCCATCCTTGGTGTACTGGATAACTTTGTGGTTGCTGGCTTTGCACAGCGATCGGTCGACGCCCCACTTCAATGCTGCGACCGTTTCGAGCATCTGCTTCATCGAAGCACCGATGACTCGCATCGGCTGGATGTAATGGCGCACGCTTCGAGAGCCGTCGGTGTCCTGGTTGCCGTAGCGCGGCTCATCACCAGGAGCCTGCACGATTTTAACCCGCGCCCAATCGGCCTCCATCTCGTCGGCAATGATCATTGGCAGCGCGGTGCGGGCACCGGTTCCCATTTCCGATCGATGCGCCACGATAGTGACGGTGCCGTCCTTGTCGAGCGCCACAAATACTTTGGGATCCATGACAACGCCATTCGGCATGCCAAGACCACCGTGAGGATACAAGGTCACCGCCTTTGCCTCGGTCGGTGCCAGCATCCGCAACGACATAACCAGACCAGTCGTGGTGAGGATTCCACCCAAAATCGAACGGCGGCTCACGTTCTCGATTATAAATCCGGTCTTTTCAATCCGAGCGCCGCGCGCAGCGGCCTCGGCATGTTCTTCGATAAAGTGACGCATGATCATGCACCTCCCGCTGCAAGACGCACTGCGGTGTGAATGCGCTGATAGCAACCGCAGCGGCAGATATTCCCAGACATTTCCTTCTCGATCTCGGCGTCGCTCGGCTGCGCGTTCTTTGCGAGCATCGAGGCTGCCTGCATGATCTGACCTGCTTGGCAGAAGCCGCATTGGGGAACGCTGACCTCACGCCAAGCCTTTTGAACCGGATGATTACCATCCGGGCTCAGCCCTTCGATCGTGGTCACGGCCTTTCCAGCAATATCCGCCATGGTGGTCTGGCAGGCGCGGGCTGCTGTTCCATCGACATGCACAGTGCAGGCGCCGCACAGGCCCGTGCCGCAACCGTACTTGGTGCCTGTCAGATTTGCCTCATCGCGAATAAACCATAGGAGTGGCATGTTTGGATCGCCGTCGAAAGCGTAATCCTTGCCGTTGATTTTCACTGCAACCATTTCTTGTCCTCCAGCTGTTCTTCTTGATTTTCGCGCCCGCGTCAGCGACGCATCTTTTGCTAGTCGTGTTCCGTCGTCCCCTTTTCCTTGACTAAAAGAGCGATCCGGTAGGCGTCCGCCATTCTGCCGATCATGTAAACGCCGGCAGGGGCCGCTTCCCCTGGCTCACCGTCCGCATAGGTGACACGGAGAATGTGGGAGACCTGCATATTGAGCTTGTGCGCCTTGATGTTGTGAAGGCCCTCGCGTGTGGCGTCGTCAATCTGCTCAAGTTCAATTTTCGCAATTGGCCGACCCAACCCGTGCCTGATGATGGCCGAGAATTCGCGACGCTTATAGTCGGAGATCCCTGCCCAATTGACGATGTGATCGATCGATTCAAAATCCTTTGTTTCAATGGCCTTGCGAACCGTCGAGACAAGTTCATCGGTGGTTGCGGGATAGTGTGCGGCATCTTCCGCAGCTGCATGCGCCGGCGCAGAAAATATCAGACATAGGATGCAGAGGAGGCCGAAGCCCCCTCTGCGAACGTGCATCATGGGAAGGTGATCAAGCACGCTAGCTCCTTACTTCTTGAGAGCGAAGACCCAGATGGATCCACCTTGCGGAACCACGGGCAGCTTGCGACCCTCAGGCATGATCTTCTGCATCAGAGCATGCATGCGCTCTGCATCGACACCCCAACCCGACTGGACGGCGATGTACTGCGTGCCGTTAACCGAGAAGCTCGAAGGAACGCCGTTCACGCCTGAAGGCAGGGCCATCTCCCAGAGGATCTTGCCGTTGGTTGCATCCATAGCGTGGAACTTGCGATCCACCGTGCCGCCGGCGAACACGAGGTTGCCACCGGTCGTCAACAACGGCGCCCAGAACGGCGTGTCGTTGAAGTTCGTCGCCCACGAACGCTTGCCCGTCTTGACGTCGAATGCCTGCAAGCTGCCGATCGGAATCGGCTTCGACGTGTCTACTTTGTCGGAGAAGCGAAGGCTTGCGAACACGACGTCAACCGGAACGCTGAGCCACAGCTCGCCTGGTTTCAGCTTGTCGAGTTTGCCAGCGCCGCCGTATTCCGAGCACAGGTTGATGTGCGAAGGAATGTAGAGCATGCCGGTCTTGGGATTGTACGCCTCCGGCGGCCAGTCCTTGCCACCCCACAGGCTCGGGCAGAACTTCACAGTCTTGTCGAGAAGCGGGATCTTGTCCTGGTTGTAGGACGGACGACCGGTCTTGGGATCGATCTTGTCGAACACCGATTGCTCGACATAGTTCTCGGCATCGACGAATCCAATCTCGTCGGCACTGCGTGACAGCCACCACAGGTATCCATTGCGGCCCGCGTGGACGAGACCTTTGACCTTCTTACCATTGCGCTCATAGTCGATGAGCAATGGCGAGGAGACCTCGTCCCAGTCCCAAGCATCGTTCCAGTGATACTGGTGATGGCCTTTGATGGCGCCCGTCGTCACGTCGATCGCGAGAACGGAAGACGTGTACAGGTTATCGCCAGGACGCGTGTCCGGCATCCAGGGTGCGCCATTGCCCGTTCCGAAGAAGGCGAGCTTGGTTTCAGGATCATAGTTGCCCTGCATCCAGATTGAGCCGCCACCGGTCTTCCAGTCTTCACCGCGCCAGGTGTTGGAGCCGGGCTCGCCGGGCGCCGGAATAGTGAAAGTCTTCCAAGCAATCTCGCCGGTATCGGCGTTGAGCGCCGTGATGGCGCCGCGAATACCGAATTCACCGCCAGAGACGCCGGTGATGACTTTGCCATCGGCAATCAGCGGAGACAGCGTGCTGTATTCGCCAATCTTCCAATCGCCGACGCAGTTGCTCCAGGCTTCTTTGCCGTCGGACGCATTGAGCGCCACAACGCAGGCATCGAGCGTCGCCAGATAGACCTTATCCTTATAAAGACCGACGCCGCGATTGGTCGGGTGAAGCTGGAACAGCTCCTTGGGAAGTTTGCGGCGATAACGCCACTTCTCGACGCCTGTCGCCGCGTCGAGAGCAATGATGTTGTTCTCGGGCGTCGAGACGAACATCACACCGTTGTTGACGATAGGGGGCGCCTGATGTCCCTCTTGCAGACCCGTAGCATACGACCAGACCGGCACAAGATCCTTGACGTTGGAAGAATTGATCTGGTCGAGCGGGCTGTAGCCCCAGCCCTGGTAGTTTCCGCGCCAGCTCAGCCAGTTCTCAGCTTCAGGATGCTGCAACCGCTCGTCGGTGACTGGAGAGTAATCGCCCGCGGCCGCTACGCCGCAGACGCCCATCGATAGGGCGGCGAGAACACTCGCTCGCATTCGTCTTCTCGTTAGTGCCATTCTTTCCTCCTTCAAAGTGAGCTTGTCGTTTCTTTTGATTGTCAGCTTTGGGCGCCCGGTGCGGCGGAGAACTCTCCCGTCGCCACGATGTAGCCCTCGGCATCGACCCCGATCGGTAACGTCGGAAGCGGTTCGGTCGCCGGTCCAGCGACCACGTCGCCTTTGTTTGCGGCGTCGAATTCCGACATATGACAGAAGCACCGCCAGTGATTGACGTCTGGCTGCCACGAGGCAACCGCGCAGCCCTTGTGCGTGCAAATAGCTGAAAACACCTCGACCCCTTTGGTCGCTTCGAGGTTCTTGTGCTCGCCCGACAGGCGAACGAGGTTGACCATGTTCAGGCGCGTTTCGGTGCGCGGATGGCCCGTTGTGGGATCGACGGGATAAGCACCCATGATCGCCTGTCCGGGTTTGAGCTCGTCCAGCTTGATCGGCGTCGGGTCTCCGCTATCGGGAATGATTGCAAATCGATCGCCCTTTTGGAGCGTCGCCGTCGGATCTGTTTCCGCGACAGCACGGCGTGGAACGCTCGCAACCGCCGCCGCAGCGCAACCACAAAGCGCCAGCGCCTGCGCCATGCTACGACGCGTCAACATCTTTTCCGGCTGCGTATCGCCTCCGGTCTTTGTCGGCCTAGTCATTTCCACCCACTACTTTTTCTTTTTTTGTCTTACGGTCTTGCGACCATCACAGTGGGAGAGACATTTTCCGTGCCATGCTGCACAGCAACCGTCAGGCGGGCGCTCTGCGAGCAAAATACTCCGAGGGAATGGAGCACCAAACTCGCGTTGAGCTAACGCTCGCGGTGGCTCAGGAACCTCCTATCAAATTGACTAATATCAGCTATTTCTCACCGCTCCGGTGCACGGCCTTCGGGAACCGATGCATGCGTTGCTTCGTCGGTTTCGGCACGAACAAGCCAATATGTTGTGCAGCGCAATCAAAATTGTGCGGTGATGGCGTAACCTCCGAGACAGGTGACATGTTACATGTGACACCTTGCGTTCACGTGACACGCACCTTTTGACAGGCCGAGCGCATTGTGCGTGCCATGAAGCGCGCGCACAGACATGTAGAAGGGCGTTGTGCCCCGTCGTGGCTGCAACGCCCGGAGCTCACCTCAAATGTTGCTTGAACAGTTATGTTTTCGCAGATGAGGTCAGCAGCACATGCACAGCCTTGGGACCATGTGCAGGTCTGACGACGATGCCCGCAACATCTGCTGTGCGCGACGGCCCCGACACGAGATTGACCGCCCGCGGCCAGGGATCGTAGGCCGCCTTCGCTTTAGCCAAGCCATCTTCCAGAAACGCCGTGATGTCGGCCTTATCGAGCACGATCACATGGATCTCTGGCGCATAGTTGAGGCTTGAGGGGGCATCCTTGCTGGAGCAAAGAACGACACTTCCCGTTTCAGCGATCCCCGCCACCGCGCGGGTGACCGTCAATTTCTCATCGACGCGCGCTTTCTCGTCTCGCACCTGCACGGTGCGGGGCCACGGCAGATCGCGCAGAGTTGGCGAGACGGAAATATCTGGTGCGAGATTGGCGCGCGCCAGAATTTCAGCGACAGCAACGGGCACACCTTCTATGCCGCCGACGTCCCGGATGCTTATGAGATTTGTCGCCGCCTTGGCCCGAAAACTCGCTTCGACATCGCCCGGCAGCTGCGGGCGGATCGATGCCGGGCGGTCCTTCGACCATACAGAAAGCGGGTCACTGTCCCTTGTGGCGGCTGTTGCGGCCTTGATGCGTGCCATAATCTCATCGCGTGCCGAGCCACTCATCGGGCACCTCCGCGATCTTTCCAGATTTCTTGAAACGTCTTGCCTTGAGGCGCCGGCATGTCGCGCTCACCCGTCCAACCGCTGCCAAGCGGGAGTGAGCGAATCCGACCGCGCGTGCCGCCCATCAGACGCATCGAACGCGCCGCTATTCGAGCAGCAATGTTGTAAAGGCGTGGACGACGGGCAACCCACGACCACAGCCCCAACCCAGCACGCACTGTGGAGGACGTCATACCCGCCTCCCACTGATCGTGGCGCAATCGGCGCAACATGTCTGGCAAAGGAATTTTGACCGGACACACCTGCTGACAGCGACCATTGAGCGTGCAGGCGTGGGGCAGCTCACCGCCCTTTTCATGTCCTGCGATCATGGGGGTTAGGACGGCACCCATTGGACCCGGATAGACCCAGTTGTAGGCGTGCCCCCCAACGGACATGTAGACCGGACAATGGTTCATGCACGCGCCACAGCGAATGCACCGAAGCATTGGTTTGAAGGGCCCGTTGAGCATCTTGCTGCGGCCGTTATCGACCAGAACCACGTGATATTCTTCAGGTCCGTCGATGTCGCCGGCGAGCCGTTTTCCACTCATCAAGCTCATGTAGGTGGTGAATTCCATGCCGAGCGCGCTGCGCGCCAAGAGCCGCAACATCGTCACCGCATCATTGATGGTAGGAACCAACTTCTCGATGCCGACGGTCACAACATGCACGCGCGCCAGCGTGGAAGTGAGGTCTCCATTGCCCTCGTTGGTTACGACGATATTGGAGCCGGTTTCGGCAATGAGGAAGTTCGCTCCGGTGACGCCTATATCTGCCGCAAAAAACTTTTTACGCAGCACCGTACGGATCTGACCTATCAACTCTGCTGGATCGCTGGTCTGCTTGAAGCCATATGCCTTGTGCTTTTCGGCAAACAGCGCCGAGATCTGCTCCACCGTTTTATGGACGGTCGGCATGACGATGTGGCTGGGTGCCTCACCGGCAAGCTGCACGATATATTCGCCCGCGTCGGTCTCGAGCACCTCGAGCCCTTCGGCTTCCAGTACCGCGTTGAGACCGATCTCCTCCGACACCATGGACTTACCTTTAGTGACGGTTTTGGCGTTGGTTCGTCGGCAAATATCGCGAATTATCTCGCACGCATGTTGGGCATCGCGCGCCCAGTGCACTTGTCCACCGCGTGACGTTACAGCCTGCTCGTAGCGTTCAAGGTAGAAATCGAGATTGGCGAGGGTGTGATCCTTGATCGCCGCACCCTGCGCCCGCAATGCCTCGAAATCGGGAAACTCGGCAACGGCTTTGGCGCGGTTCCCGACAAAACCCCGGCGCAAAGCGGCCAGCGAAGACTGCAGGTTATTATCAGCCATTGCGCGTACAGCGCGGGTCTCGAAATTCGCCGTCGAATGTTCCATGCCGCTCAAAGGAACTTCTCACACTTTGAAGAAAACCATTGCGGCCCGCATGCATGCGCACGTCGGGCCGCGATGTCGTCGAAATAACTTACGGTGTGACCGGCCCAGACACGATCATGAAGGGGAACATGTAGGCCTGTGCCATCACTAGCAGGCCAACGAGGCAAGCCAGGGCCACCGAGTGGAAGAAGACGAAGCGAAGGATTGAGCCTTCGTTGCCGTACCACTTCGTGGCCGTCGAGGCGACGACGATGGACTGCGCGTCTATCATTTTGCCCATCACGCCGCCGGAGCTGTTCGCCGCCGCCATCAGAATGGGGCTCAGACCCAGCTGCTGAGCACTGACCTTCTGGAGGCCGCCGAACAGCACGTTTGATGCCGTATCGGATCCTGTCAGCGCCACACCGAGCCAACCAATCATGGTGCCGAAGAACGGATACAGGAAACCTGTGTTAGCCAACAGCAATCCCATTGTTGCGTCGGTGCCGGCGTAGCGGGTCACATAGCCGATGGCCAGCATTGCTGCGATCGTGAGCAGAGAATATCGCACCATCCAAATCGTCTTGCCGTACATTCGGATCATCTGTGGAACAGTATATCCGAGCACGAACGCCGCCACGATTGCCGCGAGGAAAATGCTCGTTCCGGTGGCCGAAAGGATATTGAACGTATAGACCGCCTTCTCGGGTTCAGGATGTGCCACGACCGGAGGCATCTTCTGGACTTGCTCGTTCAGGCCCGGGATCGGGAATTTGTTGAAGGCGAGCTTGGTGAGCGAGCAGGCCGATTCAGAAATCGCCGAGCGGGTCTCACCTGCGGAAAGTGCGGTGGGACAACCGTTCAAGACCTCTTTCACCTGCGGCACGCCCCATGCGAACACGAACAGGCTGAGGATCACCCATGGCGCCCATACGCGCGCGCCGCCACCCGTAAGCGCGGCAGCCGAGGTGCCCGGATGGTTCTCCGCGGCATGATGGTCCGGCATATCCGTCATCGGGTTGGCGGGCTTCCAGAACCTGAGGAACAGCGCCAGTGCGCCCATGGAACAGATGGCTGCCACCACGTTGACAAGCCACGGACCGTGGTAGTTCGAGATCAAATACTGGGGAATAGCGAACGAAACGCCTGCAACAAGGATAGGCGGCCAAACCTCCATCATTTTACGGAAACCGACGAAGGCCCAGATCAGCCAGAACGGGACGAGAATGCAGAACGGCGTCAGCTGGCGGCCCACTTGCGCGGTCAATGAAAGAAGGTCGAGGCCGGTGACGGCGGAAAGCGCGATGACGGGTGTGCCCAGCGCTCCGAAGGCCACCGGAGCAGTGTTGGCAATCAGCGACAAGCCAGATGCGGCCAAGGGCGAGAACCCTAGGCCAATCAGCATGGCCGCCGTCACCGCGACCGGGGTGCCGAAACCGGCGGCTCCTTCGAAGAACGCGCCGAGAGAAAATGCGATGAACAGCAACTGGATACGCCTGTCATCGGAGATGTTGCGGATCGAAACCTGCAAGCGTTCGAAGTCACCCTTCTCGTTTGTAAGGTTATAAAGAAAGATGACGTTGAGAATGATCCAGCCGATTGGCATCAGGCCGAAAGCGGCCCCAAGGCCCGCAGCTTTCGCCGCCATGTCCGCTGGCATACCGAAGCCGAGCACGGCCACAAGAAGTGCTGAGATCAAACCCAGGATTGCCGCGTAGTGAGCTTTGATCTCGAAGATCGCAATCGATCCCAGAAGCACGAACACGGGCAAGGCAGCCACAGCCGCCGACAACAGCATGTTCCCAAACGGATCGTAGACCTGTGACCACATCCTCGGCTTCCCCCTTTTTTATAATTCCCTGGCCATTGTAGTGTCGTGGACCGACTAGCCATTATGGGCTTCTTGGTCAGGTAAATAGACCATAAGCCTGTCGTGGGCAAATACGTATATTGGGGATAGCGGTAGATGATGTTCTCCTTCCCTACCCTGAAGACATGCGTGCAGCGCACGAAAGCCGACCTGAGACGTTGGGCGCGTAGCGAAAGAACCGACAGTCCGTTAGTCTAAAGTTTACGAGCGACCGCGGCGCGAATTGGTCGCCGCACGAGAAGGATAATGCCCATGAAACTCGCTGCAATAGCATACGATGCCGGACAGGGCGACGACATCGACGCCGTCCTGTGTGCCATTGCGCATGAGTTGCGCGCCAAGGGTTACAAGCTCGCTGGTGCGGTGCAATGGAATGAGCCGCGCGAGGGCCTACCGCACGACGCGATGATCCTGGAGGATCTCTCCACGGGCCGCCGCCTCGACGTATCCGGCGAGCCTGCCGCGGGCGGCGGCGGATGCCGACTCGATTCCTATGCTTTGGAAACCGTTGCGGGACTGGTGGCAAACACGATCGATACGAACGTCGACCTCGTCATCCTCAATCGCTTCGGCAAACAGGAGGCAGCACGTGCGGGCTTCCGTCCGATCATCGAAGCCGCTGTTGCCAATGAATTGCCGGTTCTCACCGGGCTCAACAATGCGCATCGCGCGTTGTGGGAAGACTTCACGAGCGGAGAAGGTATCTATCTGTCTGCAAGCCCTGAGGACGTCAAAGACTGGGCCGCTCGCACCCTCGCGGAGCGCAAGCCGGCTGACCGCTGAGGGCCCAATCCTTACGTGCCACTAGAGATCGAGGCGCACTTCGACCACTTCAGGATCATCCTCGCCGATCGTCATCTTGAACCCAAGCCGGCGAGCCATCTCAATCATGGTTGTATTTTCCGATAGCACCAATCCGGTGATGCTGCGGACATCCTCGGCGCGGGCATAGGTAATGAGGTGCTGCATCAGACGCCACCCGAGCCCCCTACCCTTCTGATCTGAGCGTACCAGGATTCCGTATTCCCCCGTCGCCAGATCGGGATCGAGAACCAGACGGACGACACCCAGCAAATCGCCGCTTTCGGGCGCAAGCGCAACGAAGGCCATCTCGCGCGCATAGTCGATTTGCGTAAGGCGTGCGAGAAATTGGTGCGATAGCGCCACCCGTGGCGTGAAGAAGCGCATCCGCACATCTTCCGAAGAAATATTGGAAAAGAACTTCTCATAAAGCCGTTCGTCCTCAGGGCGCACCGGGCGAACCAACACGTCACCGACACCCGCGATGTCAAAGCGAGTCTCCCACTGAAGCGGATAAGGCCTGATGGCGAGCGCCATACGCGGCTTCAGCCTTTCATCCTCCACCCGAATGCGTGCGTCGAGCGCCAGCACGCCCTCCTCGTCAACGATCAGCGGATTGATGTCCAGTTCGCGGATCTCGGGGTGTCGCACGACCAGATGGCTGATCTTGACCAGCGTGTCGGCAATGGCCCCCACGTTCGCCGGTGGCGTATTGCGATAGCCCTTGAGCAACTTCGAGATGCGCGTTTCCTTGATCATTTGTCGGGCGAGCACATCATCAAGCGGAGGCAGCGCCAGAGCACGATCGGCCACCACCTCAACCGCGGTTCCACCGGCTCCGAACAGGATCATCGGCCCGAACGTGCGATCCACGCTCATTCCGACTATGGTTTCATGCGCGCCTGGGCGACGGATCATGGCTTCCACCATGAAGCCTTCGATCTTTGCGTCCGGCCTTACAGATGCAACCCGCTCCATCATTTCCTGCGCGGCAATGGCGGCGGCTTTCGCGCTTTCAAGCCCAAGCCGCACGCCTCCCACGTCGGACTTATGCGAGATGTCCGGCGAAAGGATCTTGATCACACAGGCTGCGTTGTGGACTAGCACCTGGGCGGCGGCGGCTTCGACTTCTGCCGCGTTGCGCGCAACGATCGTCTCGGCGACCGGGATGCCTTCAGCGGCAAGCACGGCCTTGGCCTCAATGGCATTGAGAACGTCGCGGCCCTCGCTCAACGCCGATGCGATGATCCGCGTCACCTCGCTGTCGTCATCGGCCTCGAACTTCGGCCCAGCATCGGGTGTCTGGATGAGTTCCTGCTGTGCCCGCGCATATCTGACAAGTTGCATAAACCCGACGACGGCGTCGCTTGGCGTTTCGAACGTTGGGATTTTGTCTTTCACAAACAGTTCGCGTGAAGCCCGCGCCGATCCCTCGCCCAACCAGCACGTCAGCAACGGCTTTGGGTTTAAGTTGTCGCGGGTTTGCGCATGATATTCGTCCAAAATCGCTTGTGCATTCGCGAGTGGATCAGCGAGCGCCGTTGGACACTGCATGACGAGGAGGGCGTCAACCGATTTATCCTCCAGAAGCGCATCCATGGCCGCACGATACCGTTCAGGACCGGCGTCTCCGATGATGTCGACGGGATTGCCACCCGACCATCCAGCAGGGAGCACGGCGTCAAGCTTGGCCTTCGTCTCCGGCTCAAGAGGTGCAACAATTCCGCCCTCGTCCTGCAGGGCATCGACAGCAAGGACACCCGCGCCGCCGCCATTGGTGAGAATGGTCAAGCGTTCCCCATGGAGCCTGGGACGGCGTGCAAGAACCTCGGCGGCGGCAAACATATCTGGCAACGTTTGCACACGCAAAAGGCCAGTACGGCGGAAGGCGGCATCGTATGCAGCGTCTGAACCGGCAAGAGCGCCAGTGTGGGACATGGCTGCGCGCGCTCCGGCTTCATGGCGTCCGCTCTTCACCACGATTACCGGCTTCACGCGTGCAGCGCGGCGGGCGGCCGAAATAAACTTGGAAGCATTGGTGAGCGCCTCCATGTAGACCAGGATGGCTCGGCTCTCCATGTCTCCCGCGAAGTAGTCGAGAAGATCACCGAAATCGATGTCCGACATGTCACCGAGCGAGACCACATGCGAAAATCCAATGTCGCGACCGGCAGCCCAGTCAATCACCGTCGTCAGCAGCGCTCCCGACTGAGACAGGAATGCGATTGTCCCCTTCGGCGCATCGCGATGCGCAAAGCTCGCGTTGAGACCGAGTGTCGGTAGCATCAAGCCAATGCCGTTTGGCCCCAGAATGCGAAGGCAATAGGGCCGAGCGTTATCGAGCATCGTCGCTTTTAGCGGGCCTAGCCCAGCTGTCACGACGACGGCCGCGCGCACGCCCTTCTTGCCCAATTGAGCAATGATGTCGGGAACCGTCTTGGCGGGTGTCGCCACCACCGCCAAATCCGGAACTACAGGAAGATCATCGATTGATTTGAAGCAAGGCTGACCATGAATTTCGCTATGACGCGGATTGACGAGCAGGATCTTTCCGCCAAATCCTCCGGCCATCAGATTTTTGACAATGGTCTCGCCAACTGTACCAGGTTCTGAGCTGGCGCCCACGAATACGACCGAGCGGGGTTGGAAAAGAGCATCGAGATTGCGAACGGTCATAGGGTCATTGCCTCGTGGGTCCTTTACCTGATCAACTGCGCCGTCAATGACGGATTGCCGTCGTGCGCTTGTCTTGCCAGAGAAAGCGCTGAACGTGCAATTGTTGTGACAGCGCAAGGTTCTCAGTGCAGCCCCTTGACGCAGCGCCGGTACCGCTCCACCAAGGATAAAAGTTCAATCTGCCGATCCCCGGGGAGGGCTGAAGATGAGTCGAGTTGGTCACGCGAACTACGAAACCGCCAGTGCAGAGCTGCGCGCGGCGTGGGACAGCGAGATGCGTGAACGCGGGCGCGTCACCAACATGAAACGCACACTTCTGCAGTCGGAGCCCGCCTATGCAGCCTATATGGGCTGGTATCCACTTTGGGACGAACTGGAAAAGCTCGTCGGGCATCGGGCAGCCGCAGTGTTCGCGCACGCGATATCCGCGCGTAACGGATGCGTCCTGTGTACACTCTATTTCCGCAAGGAACTCGATGAAGTGGGGATCGCGCCGGACGCATTTACCACAACACCCGACGAGGCCCTCCTTGTGCGTCTGGCGGAGAGCATGGTGGTGGAAAGCGCAGGCCACCATACGTCAGATAATGAAGCCCTATGGAAGGATCTCAAAGCCCGGTTTAGTGACCGGGATCTCGTCAACATCGTGGGCTTCGCGGGCATGATGATGGCTGTCAATGTTTTCAACAGCACGCTCGGCGTAGAGGTCGATAAGGAATTGGAGCGTTTTCTGCCCTCCTTGCGCACCGCTCAGCGCCAGGCAGCGAATGAGACGACCTGATGGCGCAAGCCCAAGACGAGATTTTCGCTTACCTGAGTAATCCGAAGAATTGGCCGGAAAAACCCGATAAAGTGGACGTGGTCGATACCCACGGCGCGCGCATCTTCCTGGCGGGCGACAGCGTCATGAAAATCAAACGCGCCGTGAAACTACCTTATCTCGATTTCTCCACGCTGGATCTGCGCAAGCGCTATTGCCTGCACGAGCTTGCCATCAACAGCCCAGGGGCTGGAGGCCTCTACCGCGATGTCATCCCCATTACGCGCGAGCGCGACGGTCGCCTGCTCGTCAATGGTTCTGGCACGCCTGTGGAATGGGCTGTCCGGATGCACCGCTTCGACCAGGGGGATCTTCTCAAGTCTGTGACCGCGCGCGGCGCACTCACGCCGAAAATGCTGGATGAACTGGCTGATGGCATTGCCCTCTACCACGCAAACGCGCCGGCCTCCAAGGCCGAGGCGGAACGCATGAGCGATGTTACGGCAGGCGTTCTTTCAGGATTGGAGACGTCAGCCACACCCGAGCTGTCAGGTTTGTTACAAGATCTTCGCGCAACATTTCAAACGGTTCTCTCCGGAACCCAAGCCTTGCGCGCAACCCGGGCTAAGAGCGGGCACATCAGACGCTGCCATGGCGATCTGCATACGGCCAACATCGTCCTTTGGAAGGGACATCCCGTTCTGTTCGACGCGCTCGAATTCGATGAAGAGCTCGCCACGATCGACACGATGTATGACTTTGCCTTCCTGCTCATGGATCTGGAACGAATGAACGCGCGCGAAGCGGCGAATGCACTGCTAAATCGCTACTTGTGGCGCACTCAGGACATCAGTGATGTGGAGGCCCTGCGGCTGCTGCCCTTGTTCATGTCGTTGCGTGCCTGCGTGCGTGCCCTCGTTGCTATGGACCGATTCGCGGCCACACATGGCGACAGCGGCACACTGCGAGCTTCAGCACACAGATCGCTTGCACACGCCCACCACTGGCTTCAGCCGCCACCACCCCGCCTAATCGTCGTTGCGGGACTGTCCGGCACAGGAAAGACGACCCTCGCTCGCGCCCTTGCGCCCCTCATCGATCCAGCTCCGGGCGCACTTCATTTGCGCAGCGACTTGGAGCGGAAGGCGCTGGCTGGCGTCGAGCCAACCGATCGTCTTCCGCCATCAGCTTACTCGAAGCAAACGGCCAACGCTGTCTACAACCGCCTGATCGCACGCGGCGAAGCAGCACTACGTGCCGGTCATAGCGTCATCATCGACGCGGTCATGGCTGATCCATCGGAACGCGACGACGTCGAGGCTCTCGCACACCGAACCGGTGTCCCATTTTTCGGACTTTGGCTTGAAGGCGACGCGCAGACACTCAAGACGCGCGTAGCAAACCGTGTAGGCGATGCTTCGGACGCGACATCAGCGGTGGTCGAAAAGCAGCTCGGCTACGATATCGGCAACATTCGCTGGCCGCGGCTCGATGCAACGGCTTCAGCGCCGCAAACACTTTCGGAAGCGCGCGGCGTTCTAGGTATCGCAGACCGCGCATCGAACGCAGCGCCATAACGCAATACCTCCATCAAGTTGCAGGCTGTGCCGAAGCCTGCATCAAGTTGCGGTAGAGCGTGCGCGCGACGGCGTTGAAGTTGGAAAGTTTGGCCGCCACATCCGCTTCCAAGCGTGCTGCTGCGCCCGAGCCTAGAGCACGATCCAGGGCTTGAGCGTAGGCCGGGATCGCAGCCCAATCGGCAACTGTCGTAGCAGTAACCTCGGCATGAAACTGCAGCCCATAGGCGCACGCGCCATAGCGGATAGCCTGGATGGCGCAGCGTTCCGACGATGCGAGCACAGCAACATCGGAAGGTACGCTCTTTACCTCCGCCCCGTGCCATTGAAGCACCGGCAAGGGATCAGGCATCCCTTGCAGAAGTCGATCGCGGCGGCCCTGCTCCGACAACTTCACGTCCATGAGACCGACTTCGCCTTCGCGCGCCAATCCAACCTCGCCACCAAGCGCCGCCGCGAGCAGCTGGTGGCCCAGACAAAGCCCCAGATAGGGACGTCGCAACTGCGTGACGAAGGTCCGAATGGCGGCGATCTCATCCACTAGCCATGGGAACTCAGTCGTCTGCCAGACATCCTGGGGGCCACCCATAACCCACATCATATCAAAGCGGGCGAGCGCAGGTATCGTTTCCCCCGCATCGAGTTCAACCGTCTCCCACGTCACGCCATCCTCCTGCAGGAAATCGCGCAATGTGCCTGGATGCTCAACGGCCAGATGTTGGAGAACGAGGATATGCATTCAGTGTCTCCCTGCTCGAAGCGCCGCCACGGCGTACGCTGAGTTTTTGTGCCGCCCCCTGCCGAAACCCTGCAAGCCCGAACAATGAGCGCGTTGCCGGGAAAGCGAGCAGACGTTGAGATCCGCATACATCCCCCGACGTGCTTGGCGCAGAGCCAGCAGCTACCGCCAAACGTCCGAGATTTCGACGATTTGCTGACCCGACGCACGATTACTAGCACGGTTTTCTCTTCTGGCACATTCGTTGCGTTAGAGGAAATCACCGCAACTGGTTCGGGATCCCGACGAGGGTACCCCAACCGGCTTAGCGGGCGGACTGCGAGCGGCAGGGGAGACACCGTATGGCCGATCAAGCGACAGCAATGACTACGATTTTCACGGAATTCTATTATTGGTTGACCGTGGTTCTAATGTTTCTAATCCACATCGGCTTCTGCATGTATGAAGTCGGCGTGTCGCGCACAAAGAACGTGCAACACACACTCCTGAAGAATGCGATGGCTATTCCCGTGGTGGGAATTGCATTCTTCCTATTTGGCATGTGGCTCTATATTGCCCCTCAGGGCTGGCCCGTCAGCACCAGTTCGGTCAGCTTCGCCACGGGCTTCGAGCCCTGGTCAGATAAGCTTGCACCAAACCTCTCCGATCACATCTCCGGCGTGTTCTGGGCAGCATTCGCACTGTTCGGCATGACCGCCGCTTCGATCGTTTCGGGCTCGATCATCGAGCGTTCCAAGACGACCGGATTCCTGATCATCGCAGTCTGGGTCGGCGCGATTGCCTGGGTCATTCCGGCCGCTTGGGGCTGGGCCGGCAATGGCTGGATGACTCAATATTTTGGGTTCCATGACCAATACTGCTCCGCCGTTCTGCACGGCGTTTCAGGCTTTGCCGCTCTCGGCATCCTCATCAACCTGGGGCCGCGTATCGGCAAATTTGCGCCCGACGGCACGCCGCGCGAAATCCCTGCCCACAATCCCTGGATGGTCACCATTGGACTGTTCCTGATCTATGTTGGCTTCTGGGGTTTCTACGCCGCTTGCCACATCCCGATCGTGAACGTCGCGCCGGAAGGCCAGGAAGCATTCTACACCGCCACCAACATCTACGGCGTTCCGATTACGCTGTCGGGTGTGACGATGAACTTCCTGCTCGCCCTGTTCGGCGGCATGATGTCGGCCTACCTAATTTCGCACGGCAACGCCTACTGGACGTTCTCTGGCGGTCTGACCGGACTCATCTCAGCGAGTGCGGGCAACGATCTCTATCACCCAGCCATCGCATTCGTGATCGCCGTGATGGGCACGATCATTGCCTATCAGTTGCACAACTGGGTGGAAAAGAAGTTCAAGCTCGATGACGCTGTCGGCGCCGTGGCCGTGCATGGCTACTGCGGCATGTTCGGCGGCATCATCGCGGGCTTCGTCCTGTGGGGCTACCCCGCGGTCATGCCCAGCGCCGGCACAGCCGTTGCGCTGTCGGAGGGCGCAGGCTGGTTCGGCACAAACGCCGAAGGTCTGCCCATCATCACGCCGATGGGCAACACGATCGTCACGCTCATCTTCTGCTTCGGCTTCGGCTTCGTGCCCGCTTACCTGCTCGGCAAGCTGCTGAAAGCCCTTGGCATGCTGCGCGTTGATCCGAAGGTGGAACTCACCGGCCTCGATGGCGAGATGAGCCACACCACGTATCCCGGCATGTCGGGAACCGAGGCGGCCTTCGAAGCCCTGCAACGCAAGGAGTTCAAAGTCTGAGGACACTCATCAGGCGTTTCTAAACTGAGCAGACATTACCTCTCAACTTAGGAGAACCAACATGAACACCGGCGTCACATCTCTTGCAAAACTCTCCGAACTCTCCGCGATCTATCCATTCCATGGTGATGAAGTCCCCTTCACCCTGGCGATCGTTGCACTGTTCGTCGTCTTCTTCGCATGGCAGCTGTCCATGGAATCGAAGCACCACAAAGCGATCATCGGCAACTTCACGGCAAGCCCGGCCGAATAAAGCCGATCCGATCGCAAATGGACATGCGGATGGGGCAGGCGACCTGTCCGCATGTGCTCCCTGGGGGTCTCGGGGAGCGACGCTCCGGGGCCCCCAAACGACGAAGGATGCGCATCACATCGAGGCCCGCGATGCTCGCTGCCGGAATTCCGAGCCGACCCGTTTATCCAGGGCTGAAGCCCGACGCAACCGCACGTCATAACCTCATTCTTTGCGAGGGCGAAGGCGCGGGCGCCGTGCTCGATCTGGCCAAATCCGCGCCTCCCCAATTCTTCAATCGCACCACGATCGTCTTCCTGCCCGACGGGCCAGCAGGCAAAAGTTACGAGGCGCCGCTTGAGGCGCTGGAACCTGGCGCACTATGGATCCATCCAAGTCTCGCCACCCTACTCTTCCGGCTTAAGAACGTGCTTTCGACGGCCAATATGGGAACACGTCTGTACGTCGCCGGTAGCGAGCCATTCATCGGCAGCGTCATCCAGTATGCCATCGAAGCTGGTATCGACCAGAAATCGGTCTTCAGCGAGCACCGCGGAAGCGCCAGACGGCGCGTCCAATGCGTGCATTGCAAAGGCATGACGGAGAACGTCACCACCAACCCGGTCGTGTGCGATCACTGCGGATTAAACCTGCTTGTGCGCGATCACTACTCTCGCCGTCTTGGCGCATTCATGGGCGTGTGCATCGACGCCGAAGTTCCCGGCGAAGCCCCCGCGCCCGAGGAGATCTACAAATGAATGCCTCAAATTCCATACGTGTGCGCGTGGCGGACGCCGTCGCGGTGACGCCGAGTGTGCGCCGCTTGAAACTGGTTCCGGTCTCCGATAGTGGACTTCCCGAGTTTTCCGGCGGCGCACATACGATCGTCGAGCTGGCGGGACATGAACGAACGGCACGCAATCCCTATTCGCTCATGGGATCGCCATTCGATGTTTCGTCCTACGAGATCAGCGTTCTGCGCGTTCCGAATTCGCGCGGGGGTTCAGCCTTTATCCACGATCGTCTTCAGCCAGGCTCCGAATTGTCGATCTCGACACCGGTCAACCTGTTTCCCCTAGACCGCAGGGCGCGCAAGCACATCTTCATAGCAGGTGGCATCGGTATCACGCCCTTCATGGCAATGATGTCCCAACTCACCAAAGAGTGCGCCAATTTCGAATTGCACTATGCCATGCGGAGCCCGCAGACCGGCGCTTACTGGCAGCTCTTGACTTCTCTCTATGGTCCGCGCGTCAAGACTTACTTTAATAGCAAGGGAGAAACCATCGATCTCAATGCTCTGCTCGATTGCCAACCTCTCGGCACCCACCTCTATGTCTGCGGCCCGTCCGGAATGATCGACTGGGTGCTGGACAGCGCACGCGGCTATGGTTGGCCTGATGAGAACCTGCATTGTGAGCGTTTTTCAGCGCCGGAACCGGGAAAGGCTTTCACAGCAACGCTCGCGCGGTCAAATCTCGAAGTTGCCGTGAGCGAAAGCCAGAGCCTTCTGGAAGCCATCGAGGCGGCGGGTGTGGCCGCACCGTATTTGTGCCGCGGCGG
This sequence comes from Hyphomicrobiaceae bacterium, assembly GCA_041397645.1. Classification (NCBI taxonomy): domain Bacteria; kingdom Pseudomonadati; phylum Pseudomonadota; class Alphaproteobacteria; order Hyphomicrobiales; family Hyphomicrobiaceae; species Hyphomicrobiaceae bacterium. The sequence continues at coordinate 163,863 of JAWKWE010000007.1, forward strand.
CGCGTGCGGGCAATGTGAGACCACTGTTCGCTCCTGCGCTGGCGCCATCGAACACCACGACCACTATTTGAGCGAGGCTGAAAAGGCATCAGGCAAGAAGATCATGCCGTGTGTCTCGCGCACGGACGGGTCACCCATCGTACTCGATCTGTAAAATGCGAGGAGCTGCCGAAATGGGCTTGATGTTCAAAGACGAGACCTATCGCGACGACTACACTTTCTCCAACAGCAAAGAGTCCATCCTGCGCTTCCCATTCCCGTTCGCCGAGGACAAGTACATGTACTCGGTCAACATCGAGCCGCACGTTACAGGACCGAAGGGGTCGGCGTACGAATTTCCGATCGACATCGACGAACACTACGTCTCCGACATGCGCGATCGCGCCATTACACTCAATCTCGATCCGTTGCGCTGCCAATCACTGCCGCACATGCTGACGGCAGAATGGGATCTGTTAGAACTTCTCATGACTTCCATGTCAGAGAGTTATCCCGATCATTTCACGCTGGATCGCGACGGCGATAACTGGCACTGGATAAACCGGCCGCTCGGCATCGAGCACAAGTTCGTTTTTGGGGACGCTGCAACGCTTCCCCACAAGCCCATGGAGTACATTACGCGCCAGTGTCAGGGTGATTTCTGCATCCTGGATCAGCGCGACGGCGATCTTTGGATCGATGCAGGCATGGTCACCTCCCAGGCAGACTGGTCTTTGGATTTTGACATCGGCATGAGCTTCATGGAATGGCACGCACCCGTGCCCTTGGCTCATCAGGTTGGTGTCTTCGACCGTGCCCTCAGGTTTCTGCTCAACATGCAATTGGGGCGTCCCGTGCGACGTCTCAACTGGACGATGACGATCAATCCGCGGCTCGATACTTCGCCGGAAACCTATCCCCAGTGGGGCACGGATCGCACGACCGTGACGCCGAAAAACGTCGGGGACAAGGTGCATCTGCGCGTCGAGTTGCAGGGGCTGTGGCGGCTGCCGCGATCAAACGCCATCGTGTTTTCCATTCGCGGCTATCTGATCAAGATGAACGAACTTGTGACGGTGCCGAAGTGGGGCCGTCGGATGCACCGCGTTTTGCGCGATCTTCATCCCGAGATCGCCAACTACAAAGGTCTGTCGCGTTATCGCGACACCACCATCGCATGGCTGTCCAAATACGATGATGGAGCACCGACATCACTCGGCACTTGGCCTGAATAATTGAACACAGCACCAATGACTTCAGACGTCGCAAATCGCGCTCTGACCTGTTCCAAATGCACTTTTGGATTCAGCGGCGAACTGCGTGACGCAGCCTGCCCTCAAGCGCGGCTGGCCAGGCGCCTTGGCTGACGAGGTAGGAGCGGATGCGCTTATCGGCCATCTGCTGCGCCACAGATCGGTCAACGAGTTGCGGAAGCTATGGAAGCGCGTGGAATGGGTTTGGAACGACCGTTTCACCCTTCGCGGTGAATACGATCACTACTCCTTCGGTTCGGGAGAACTTCAGTTCGATAGTATCTGGGCCTCAAGACGTCGGCGCCGATCTCGATCTCTTCAAGATCGCTGTCATAGCGCGCTTCTGAGGTGCAGGTTTGTTGGCAAAGATGCAGACCATCGTATGAACGAAGGCAAGCGACGCGCTCTAGCGCGTCGCAATCGCTGCCAACGTATTTCGTTCGCTCGTGCCGGGAAGCGACGACATCGCCCCCTTCACGATTTCCTCGGGGGCCTTCGCAAAGCGCATCTCGAACAATGCACCGCCGCCTGGCGCGTCTTTCAACTCGATCGAGCCGGAATGCACCTTTACGATCCGTGCAACGATATCCATGCCAAGCCCCGCGCCACCGCCGCGATCCCGACCGCCCTGCCAGAATCGTTTGAAGATATCGGCGCGCTCTTGAAGCTTCACGCCCGGACCATGGTCGCGCACGGAAATCACTGCATCGTTGGCATCCTGTGCGACAGTGATTTCGATACTGGTATTGCGCGGTGTGAAGCGCATGGCGTTCTCGGCCAGATTTCGCACCGCACAGCGCAGCAGCTCAGCCGATCCGTTGATAAGGACCGGCCCAGGCGAATCGACCTCTATCGATCTCCCCCTTTGCAAACATATCGGTCCAAGGTGATGGGCAACGTTGATGGCAACGTCCGTGAGATCTACCCTGGCACCAGCCTCGACGTTCATGGCGCCAATTCTTGCTGAGTCGAGAAGCTGATTGACCAAGCGCTCCATCGCTCTGATCTCTTCTTTCAGCTTTTCAACCTCCGGCCCAGGCGTCAGCAAAGATGAATGAGCTTTGAGAACCGCGACCGGCGTCCGCAGCTCGTGCGCGGCATCCGCAATGAACGCCTTCTGAGCTTCAAGCCCATCTTCCAAACGATCGAAAGCACGGTTGATGGCGTTCACGAGCGCCTCGACCTCGCGCGGGAGGCCACTAGCGTCGAGGCGACCGGAGACCGCGTTGGGCCCGATGGCCTCCGCCTGCGAGGCCGCTTCGCGCAATGGCGCCAGACCAATACGTGCCACCATAAGGTTGATGCCCAACAGGCCGAACAAGACAGGCACCCAGACCCAGCCGATATCCTCTACGAACTCCGCAAGGACTGTGTCAGCGGCAAGCTCGCCATCGGGCACAGCTACCTGTATCCACACTGGGCGCGTGCCGTAAGTGCCGCGCAGCGTATATCCATAGAGCATGCGACCATCGTGGTCGTTGTCGGACAAGAAGAAATCACGCTCTTTGTCGTCGTCGATTGCTGCAAGCGGCTCGTTTACGCCCGGCGAGCCCGAAATCAATACGCCCTTGTCGCTAACGATGGCGTATTTGCCTCGCCCCTGTTGAAAATTGTCCGCAAGGAAGTCCGGAAACTGCAGAGGCTTTCCTTCGGAGGCGCGTTTCAAGAGCTTGCGCATAATCATCGCATCACCTTGAAGCGTGCGATCGCGGAATGCGCTGTTGATGGCAACAAACCGAGTATAGATCAGGTAACTCGTTGCGAGGGCTGCTAGAACGGCAACGGTGACCAGGCCAACAATCAACCGGCTCCAGATGGACTGTCTGGCCGCCTTGAAGACCTGCATGCGTCAGGCCGTTGCATTGTTCAAGACGTAGCCGACGCCCCGCAGCGTATGAATGTGAACGTCCGCGCCCGCTTCGCTCAGGCGCTTGCGCAATCGATGTATGAGAACCTCGATGGCATTGGACGCAAGCTCTTCGCCAAAGCTATAGGTCTCCTCCTCGATAACTGCCTTGGAGACCACACGCCCGCTCCGCCGCAGCAACAGCTCCAGAACTGCCGCCTCCCGGCGGCCGAGATCATGCGCTGCTCCGTTTATCGTTATCTCCCGACTGTTCACGTTGAACGTGAGATTGCCCTGGGAAAGTACAGAGCCCAAGGCCTGACCGGGTCGCCGCAACAGAGCGCGCACACGCGCTACCAGCTCATCGACCTCGAATGGCTTGCGCATATAGTCGTCAGCGCCTGAGTTCAGTCCATTCACAATATCATTGACCCCGTCGCGCGCGGTGAGAACCAGCATCGGCGTGTGATCGATTTGCTTGCGCACATCGGACAGCCAGTGAAGTCCATCGACATCGGGCAGGCCCAGATCCAGCACGACAGCGTTATAGGCCATAGTCGTAACCGCGGCGTATCCGTCGGCGCCGTTGAAAACCGTATCAACGGCGAAACCTTCGCGCCTCAAGGCGGAAGCGACATACTCGGACAAGCGCTGGTTGTCTTCGATCAATAGAAGTCGCAACTCTTCGATCCCCCGTTCGTGGCCGCCATACCAGCCGAATTGAACCCTGAGTGCGGTGCCAAATAGCTGCCGCAACGCGGAACTTCTGGTCTTTTACGGCTAATGAAAGGCCGGTTTGCGCTCGCAACCTTACCGTTTCCTTACAAATTCAATTCCAGGAGGGGATTGGGAAAGACGCTCAGATCGCGCCTAATGCGAGATATTAAAGTCCAGGCAGCCGAATATTCCGCACTCAGATCCGACGCCGCCCTGGCCCGGCTGGGGGGGACTATTGATGTTGGCCTCGAAGAAATCGATCGTCTCTACGCGCAGCGTTTCAGAACAGCTGCGGCGGCAATAAATCCAAATCCCGCTTGGCAATTCTACTTGCGGCCCAAGGTTGGTGCCGCGCACTTTCCCTTCGATGCTCCCGTGACCGAATCTGCTTTCGGCCGTGACATGATCGGGAGTTGTCGACTCGTCCCGTGCAGTGCCAGGCGCCGCGAATGAAATGGCGACCACGCAGACCGCCGCAAGCCTAACGAAAGCCGCGCCTCTCCCTCTGGATTGATATCTCTGCATAACGGTGCAATCGGACCCGGTTTGTCACATCAAGACGGCCAAACCAGCCGACTTAGCCGCGCATACTAGCATGATCGGCGGGTACGGAGGATGGTGTTTGGCAACACGCCTGTGGGGGTTGATCAGTCCCAACTTACGAGGGTCTTACGAGGAGAGCCCGCTAGATATTTTCCGTCGCCAGCGCGTTTGCGCGGACACGCTCGTCTTCCGCATCCACGCGCATCGGCCAAAGCTCAGACACGCGTAGGCTGAAATTTTGAGGAAGCCGGGTGAGTTGCGTCTATCGCTTCTTGCGCCGCCGACGCCAGAGAACGAACACGCCTCCCGCTAGCGTTCGAACTTAAGCGCCAGCGCGAGCACCATCGAGACTACAATCAAACCCGCACGTAGAAGGTCGCTTCTCATGGGCGGCTCAACCAATTACCCAGAGTGAGAACCGTCAAAGCCTGGAACCCGTCGAACACGTTTGCGCCTATCGGCCCGTGTACCATCGTGTAGCTATCCGCCGACCACGCCATGGCCCCAAGCCGGATCAGGTTTGCGCCGAGGAGAAGCACGCTCAACATAACGGCCGATTGCCAAAGGCGATCGAGATTGATCCGTCCCAATAGCAAGGCGACGCCAACCAGTGAAACCAATGCTGACGGCAGCGCATTGAGCGTCGTGCATCGCGTCATCAAAATAAGACTGTGCCCTTCGGGATCGCCGATGACGTTCCCTGTCTGCACGATATCGGGCCTGAGACTCGCCAGCAGCTTGCCAAGCAGAAAGGCTTCCGATGTCGTAACCGGCCCCGCTATGAGCTTAATGATCACAGACGACCACAGCGCGGTTGCCGCGATGGCTAGAAACATCAGCGCACGCTTGCGCCGTTCCCCAATCGAGGTGGCAGCCTGACACCCGGCATAGATCAAAAGAGCAAACCATGAGACTGCGCTGCTCGGCACCAGAACCAGCATCACGGTCACAGCATCGAGCGCGAGGGCAAACCGTGGGCGGCCAACCTCACCCGTTCCCATGCTCAACCGGGTAGCCACGAACAGGCTGACCAGCAGGAAGGGACCGATCCCGGCACCAAGCAGCCCGTGCCCCTGAGTCAGGGACTCGGCGATGCGCACGGCGAGCGCGTTGACGACAGCCCCGAGCATGACCAGCGTCGGCAAGGCAACGCCAATCGGCAAAGTCCTCAAACCTGCACGCACCGTCCGCGCCTGCACGACCTCGCCTCCGGCTCTACCGGGCGACAAGTTTGACGCAAGAGTCTTACGCGACTGCTAACCTCTGGTCGCCGCTCGCGCGACGCCACGAGCCTCAGCCCATGCTGACGGAGCGCGCGCGGCCATGGGCTTGGCGCTCCACACGCAGCGTAACGATGCCGAAAATGATCCAGACACCATAAAAGGCCAATCCGCCAAGCAGGATGACGGCACCAGGCACTGGGCCTATGGCGGCTCGATCGACAAACTGGCCGAAGCTCTCGACGGCAGAAGGATGTATCGCAATCTTGCCGAGGTACGCGAGAGCTTGAATGAGCAGAAGCCAGGCGTAGGTGCGCCTCAAACGCCTGCCCACCGCACGGGCCATGCTGATATGGTGGCGCGGCTCGCAATAATCGCGCGCCAGCACCAGTTCCCAATCTTCTTTACTTGCTCCGTCTTCTCCGCGCAGCATGGGAGCATAGAAATGCGTTTCCAACCATCGCGCACGAGCACGCCAGACGTTGAAATAGCGATAACGTCGGGCCTCAAATAGCAGAAATACGACGATAAGAATACCGATGAGAATGAGCGGCAGCGCAGACGCATCCGGGTGCGAATAGGAAGCCGACATTGCAAGGCCAAGAGCGGCGACGGCCCAGTTCGTCGTGTTGTCGAGCCGCGTACGCCAAACGGTGCTCCGGTAAACCTCGCCTCGGTACAGATGAGCTATGGCTCCCATCTCCGCAGCGTTGAATGCAGGGAAGTCTTTGTGGGCCGAAGATTGTGGTATCGCCACCATGAGACACTCTATGCGATAGATCTGTGGGAGAAGCTATCCAGTTTCGCCAATTAGAGTTCAGTCTAGCTTGTCGTAGATCGGCCTCAACCTCTAATCGGCAATCTGCTCCGTAGCTTCTTCGCGGGTGCACAAGGCTAATGAGCACCGATCACGCGACGAATAATGAGATCCTCGTCCCGCTGCTTTTCTTCATCGCTGCGTGGCGGGTAGGCGCGCCTCAACCGATCAACCTCGCCGGGTGAAGCGATCAGCCTGGCGACCGCATCACCGTTGATCATGCGCGGATCGCACGGACCAGCGAGCGCATCTACGCGTCCAGTATAAATGACCCTGTTCGATCGCCGGTCCCTTACTTCGCCGGACAGCGAGTTGGTCATCGCAAGAACTGTGACTTCCGGCTCGTCGCGGCCATCGAAGACTTCAGGCAATGCATTGAGCCAGCAACCGCCATCGCAAATCCTCTCGCGAATAATGTAGGCTTTTCGGTCTTTGGCGGTCTGAGGCAGACTGCCTTTCAACACAGTAACATTATCATAGACTTCCAGGATCTTTGGACTATCGGTTTCAAGAACGTCGGAGAGATACCAGCGCCTGGCAAGCTGCCCGCGAAAAACGACGTCAACGTCGTCCAACGCATCGATCAGAACACGAAGACGAAGGTCCTTGCGCATGTCTTCCGAAACTGACGCGCTTGCGATTGCAACGTAGTCGGACTGATTGCCCAACCGGCACTTGCTCGGGGGCCGTGCGAAAACATCACACGGCATCGCGCACAACAGGCTGACCACGAGCCACACGACCATTGCGAAGCTCCAGCGCAATCGCAAGCCGGCAATCGTGCCTTTCTCTGTCCGCGAATGGCTCAAACACATCGCCATGTGGGCCTCCAAGGCTAAACGGAGGATAGCCGGAAGACCCAACGTCAGCAAATGCGACCGCATTCGCGCGAAAATAACAAGGCGCTGGTCTGGGAAAGATCGAGACCGGCGCCTTGCGGCACAACAAAAACGTCCGTCACTTCAAAGGAACCGCGTCCCGCTCGCAGTCATTCAATTTGAAAACGAGCGCCGCTCTTACGGTATGTATGTCCGCATCAATGTCGGCGCTCATCCCCGGGCCATAACCGTCCAGCGCGCTCACCTGATAGCCGTTGTGATGGCTGCTGGAGAAGGACTCGCCCTGGTACCGGGCATACCTATACTCAATCTTTAGGGAGAGATTGCTATCGAGTTTGCGTTCGCCGCCAACCCCCATAAACCAACCATGAAGCTCATCTGGAGCTGACAGCGTTGCACCATGCGGTGGCGGAGGCATCATCATATCAAAGGCAGGCATGATCATCGGGCCGCCAAAGTTAATCGACCCATCCAGACTCGCTTCCGTGTAGCCACCAGAAGCAAAGAGAAGAAAATCGGGCCTGAGCAGCACACCGATACGGGCACCCGCATACCAAGCGTGCTCGAGCGATACTTTTCCGCTCACACTAGAACCCGGACCATTGAGGACCGGCACGTAATTCATGTCGCCCGGTTTCTTGATCGGCGCGCTGGAGAACGAACTGTCCGCATCTGGATAAAAGTCAAAATCGAGAAATGCACCGATCAGGAAGCGATTACCAAGGACCCTGTCGTATCAAATTTGGAGGGTACCAAAGACGTTCCAATCGTCATCACTGAACGATTGAGTTCCAAATCCCATCTGCAGTTGAACCCGATAGATTTCGGAACACTCAAAACACTCATTATCTCCATCTCCGTGATTACCCTGATTAACATTGACGTTGTGATTGAAGGAGCCGACGCCAATTCCAGCGCCGACGGAAAGTCCATCCCAGACATATTCATTCGGAGGTGGAGGGCTGTCTTTGAGGCTTCCCACATATTCATCGGCGCGCGCCGATTTGCTCGAAACGAGTGCACTCATAAGATTGGCTGCGGCAAAAGCCGAGTAACTCAAACGCAACATGACTGCTCTCCCGACGCTGAACACCAAAGAAGGAGCGTATTCCAAATGATTGTTTTTATTCGCAATTCACTGCCGATCTCGCCAGCTCGATTAAGGCTGAACGGAAATCTCAGGCAGCAGCCATAGACTGTTGATAACTTGTGGAAAAGCGATCGCGTCCATCCGCTGTCATTTCACTGTCGCAGTGATGCGCACCTGCATCGAATGCAGGAAGCAGGACGTGCACGAATGCCAACGCACGCCATTTTTCCACATCCCGCGTCGGCCCTGTGCATAAAGCACCCGACGCCAGAGTAGCCGAAACGGCACGGAAGTTCTTAGTACGCAGACCAGCAATTGCTGGTCCAGACATTCATTTCGCTCAGCTCCAAAGAGAGATATGGATCAAACAGTGTGTGTCACTTGCGCAACCGGCTCGGCACATTATGGACGTCAGCGACCGCATTGTATGTCTCAAGCGATCCAACCTCGCTATCGTCGGCTCTCCGGCCAATTGAAGACCGGGCATTTATTTGGGAGTTTATGCCAATGAGATCGATGATCGCTTTGACGTTGATTGTCGCCGCAGTCGCATTGGGTGCGTGCCGTCGTGAGGCTGAGTACGTGCCAATGAAACTCGGCGCAGCAGCGCCAGCCGCTGTTCAAGCTGCAAAATAATCATCCGGCGCGGAACTTCCGCGCAATTGATTGTGTCCTAAACAGAACTGAGCTCCGCTGCGCCCGGAGCTCAGTTTTTTTATTGGTGGTCGCGCGCGAGGACCAACTACAAGTTCTTAAGCCCGACGATGCTCTCGTCACTCAAGTCTTGGACTTCAGCCAGAACCAGCGCGCAATCAGAACAATCAAAGACCCTGCAAACGCTGCAACGATGTCGCGCAGCGAGATCGAGATCTTCTCCAACTCTGGAAACAATCCCACAAGGCGAAACAGCAGCCCACCAATGAGCGCCCCCGCCAAACCAAGACCTAGATTGCGCGCCCAGCCAAATCCCTGCTTGTCCCAGGTGATCAATAGTCCGGCGAGACTTCCGCCAATCAAACCTACAATGATCCAAACGATGAATTGATCTATCGAGGGCACTTCTCCCTCCTATTGGTTCAAAAATTGCCTTTTCAGATTTGTCAGAATACCACACGCCGCGCATGTGAGCACGCGCATGATCATGCGTAGAATTAATTGCTTACTTGGGGCGGGCTCATGGGCGGATCACAGCCTACTCTTACCGTTCGCGGAATGCGCGACTGAATTGATCCATCACGGGTTTTACGAAGTAGGATAACGCGGTCCGCTTATCTGTCGTAACGTAGACCTCCACCGGCATCCCCGGGACGATCTTCTTGCCGAGCGATAGGGAGGGATCAAGGAAATCTACGACCGCGCGGGCTAGATAGTAGTCCTGACGGTCCTTCTGATCCCGGCTGATGTCTGCCGAGACGTAAGAGACAGAACCTTCCACTTCAGGCGTGGTGCGTTGATTGAAGGACGTGAAGCGCAAGCGTGCCTGCTGACCTAGATGCACCTGGTCAATCTGTGCCGGGGGAACCTTGAACTCGATAGCCAGCGTCTCGGAGGCCGGAACGATCAGCATAATCTGCTCTGCCGGGCTGATGACGCCTCCCACGGTATGCACGTTGAGCTCATGGACTACACCGGATTGAGGCGCCTTGATCTCCATGTGCTCCAGGCGATCTCGGGCGGCGACGCGGCGCTCGACCAATTCGTCGATGCGTGTATCAACGGTGCGAATTTCGCGTTGGGCTTCCGTGCGTGCAGACTGCAGCAAGGTCAGGATCTGCTGTTCAACCTCGCTTATCTGCCCCATCGTGCGCGCTTCCAGCGCCATGAAATTTCCGCGATCTCCATCGATCCGGGCCTCCTCGCGTTGCAGCGCGTAGACTCGACTTACGGGGACGAGGTTTTTCCTCAATAGCTCTTCGGCGCTTCCGAGCTCTTTACGGATCAGTTCCAGCTCGTGGGTTTTTGCGGTCTTTTGTACGTCGTATCCCTTTTGCTCTTGCGTCAACTGCTCGATGCGTTGGTGGAGTTGATTTTCCTGTCCCTGCCGCATTGTCTTGTTGTGCTCAAAGAGCCTCGTCTCGCCCTCGATGATTGAATTTGACGCTTCGTTCTCGATCACGCTTTGCGGGAAAGTCAACGTATCGGCCAACTGCTGCTCGGCATCGAGCCGCGCCCTTCGGCTGCGAAGCTCCAATAGCTGGGTCTCGATGATCGACAGCTCGGCGCGGACCTGGGTATCGTCAAGCTTGATTAGAACGTCGCCATCCATGACGTTGTCGCCGTTCTTGACCGCAATTTCCGTAACCAGCCCCCCGTAAAGGTGCTGGATGCGTTTACTATGGTGGTCGATGACGACCGCGCCATGGGAGATAACGGCACCTGCAAGCTCCGCCGTCGCCGCCCAACCGCCAACCCCGCCGACCAACAATGCGATGGCAAATATCGCGACACCGATCCGCCAAGCGACGCCATAGCTCTGGCGCTTGCCCATTTCTGACTTTCCCATGAACTTATCGAACCTCGCACTGTTCGTTACGAAACACCGTAGAAGTCATCCGACTTCAGATCATGCTCGCCCAACAGATCAACCCAAAGATCATCACTCCCTGCATCGCTCCTGTGGCCCCACACAATGGTATGTTCGCCGTCATCCTTGAGTTCGAATTTGAAACCGAGCGCGCCGAGCGAAATCGGTGAAATGTCGTTGTCAGCCAACAGTTGCCCTATAAACTTGAATAACTGCACTTCGGGGCTTTCGCTGTAGGCGTCGATACGGCTGACGTCGATTTTATCGCCGCTTTCGAAATCCATAATCTTATCCATGGTTTCGGGATTTCCGGCATCGGAGTCATGGCCCGTGAAGGCAAACGTGTCATTTCCGGGACCGCCCGTGAATGTGTTTGTCGATTGATCATCGATCAGCAGGTCGTTGCCATCACCTGCGATCACATTTTCAACATCGATCAATCGGTCATTGCCGATTTCACTCCCCGTCGCCTCGCCTGCGAGCAGGTCCACAGTGATGTCGGAATGGATCGCGGAAGCGTCGTAAGTATCAACACCTTCACCACCGTCAAAAAGGTCGTTGCCGTCGCTGATTTGGGTTGCATCCCCCGATTGGGGAAGCTGTGTTCCTGCTACGAATGTGTCGTTGCCACTCCCTCCAAAAACAACATCGTCGCCCAGACCACCATGGACGATATCATTGCCCCCACCGGCAAAGACGAGGTCATCACCGGCTCCCGCGAACACGACATCGTCGCCATTCCCGGCCTGAACTATGTCGTCGCCATCTCCGGCGTCGATAATGTCGTTACCATCCCCACCATTGACCATGTCCCCGCCCGCTCCGGCAAAGACGATGTCGTCGTCAGCCGTCGCATCGATGTCGTCACTGCTGTATGTACCGAAAATAACGTCACTCGAAGAGGTGCCGATGGGCGCGATGCCAGCCTCGCCCTCCTCCGGCTCGATCACATGATCCGGCACAACTTCGAGCTGAGCCACTTGGGCGACCTTGTTATCACCATCAGTGACAAAATAAGAAAACTTCACCGTGCCTGTGTCATCTACCGTAGGTGCAAAAACCCAGGTCCCATCGTCATGTTGGTAGATCGCTCCGGACGACACCGAAAGATCGGAAATTGTCAGATGGTCGCCCTCGACATCGCTTGCGTGTTGCAGCAGCTGGGCCAGCCCGATGAGAACGGCGTGATTGATGTACACATCCGGCAATACCACGCTGCGCAGCAGCGTTGGCGCGGTGTTTCGCTGTGCCGAAGGTGCACTCTGCTGCTCTTGATCCTTTATGGGCTTTCCCGATTCGGGAGTCGCTTCGATGGAGGCGCTACCATCTGTATTTTTTGGAGCGGTAGATCTTGTCCCTTCGCCATCACTCGCATTGGATGCCGAACCGCCGGATCCGCCGCCGCCTCCCTGGCTCACGGCGTGCGGGATTTGTGAGAAGCGGAACAGATCTGTCGCATGTGCGATCGCAACGCCGTGCGATCCGTGCGCCACTTCCGGGGGCAGATTAAGACTTGAGTTGTCATTATTCGCGCGTGGCAGATCGGGCTCCTCACGCATGGACTCATGAGATCGAGGCGCAGAAGAGAGCGATTTTAGTTGCGGCATTAACTCGCCGTCTTTTTTGTCTTTCTGCGCTGTTTCCAAGTCGCCCTGCCCCTCATCGGCCTGTGATTGCCCGTGAAGGGCTGCGCGCGCGACGTCATCGGCCCAGTCCGAGCCAAGAGTTCCTGTCGTATCACCCGCAGAAGCGAAGCCGAATAGCTGCTTCAAAAGTGTCAAGCCCGCGGCCGCCAGCAATGCAATTGAGCCGTTCGTCAAATGACGCCCTGCCGGCTCCTCCCAAGAATAGAGGCGCTGTTTCGAGCCAATGGATTTGGCCGTTACCGTTTTCAGTTCGTGGCCCATAGCTGCGTTCCTTGCGTCCGAGCGGCCGGTCTGGGTGTGTTGGCTGCACTTGGTTGGATGTAGCGGGCAATGATTTCGTCCTTCGGTCCGCAGGCCACAAGTTTTCCAGCCTGCATCACGCCAAGAACATCGGCCTCCGCCAGCGCGCTTGGCCGATGAGCAATGATAATCACGATACTACCGGCAGCGCGGAGGGATCTTATACAGCTCAGTAAAGCTGCCTCTCCGTCGGCGTCGAGATTTGAATTGGGTTCATCCAACACAACGAGGAACGGAGACCCATAAACGGCACGCGCGAGCGCAACACGCTGACGCTGTCCAGCCGAAAGCACGGTCTGGCTGGCGCCGACTCGTGTTTCGTAGCCTTGCGGCAATCGCAGGATCATCTCGTGCACACCAGCGGCCTTCGTAGCCGCGATGATATCCTGTCCCTCGGCATCGGGATCGAAGCGACATATGTTCTGAGCAATCGTGCCATCGAGTAGCGCGACATCCTGCGGGAGATAGCCTACATACTTGCCAAGATCGTCCGCATTCCAGTTTGCGATATCCGCATCATCGAGCCGTATTGATCCACGCAACAATGGCCACACGCTTGTTGCTGCACGCGCGAATGTGGACTTGCCGCTACCGCTTGGCCCTATCAGTCCTAACGCTTGGCCGGCCTTGAGTTCAAAGCTGATGTCGCTCAAAACCACGGTTCCCGATCCCGGCGCGGTGACAGTAATTTTCTCAATCTTGAAGCTATCCTTTGGCCGCGGAAGCTTCACGAGGGGCTCTTGTACGTCGAGCACCGCGAGCGTCTCCTTCAGCCTGCGGTAACTCCTACGTGCCGCCACCAGGCCTTTCCATTGCGCAATCGCCATATCAATGGGGGCGAGCGCCCGTCCCGATGCGACGGATGCGGCGATGATTGCACCTGCCGAGAGCTCACCCTGGATCGTCAGATAGGCGCCAAGTCCGAGCGTCCCCGATTGCAGGATCATCCGCAAGACCTTGGACAATCCGCTCAACGAACCAGCGACATCGCTGGTTTTCGCTTGCAGCTGAAGATGTTGCCGGTTCGCCTCGTCGAAACGCTGGATTGCGCGATGGAGAAATCCCATGGAGCGCAAGGATTCCACATTGCGAAGATTGCTGTCGCAAAGCAACGCGCGCTCCATGCTTGCCTTCTGCATGGCTGTGCTGTGACGTCGGGTCAAAATCTCAGTGATCAGTGTGATCGTGCTCAACACCACAGCGCCGGCAAACACCAAGAGAGCCAGCAACGGATGCAGAATGTAAACGAAAGCCAGATAGAGCGGCATCCAAGGCAAATCAAGCAGAGCAGTGGGACCTTGGCCGGAGAGGAATTGACGCACGACGTCGACGTCACGCCCTCTCTCGGCCGCCTCGGCAGGTGCATAGCCGTGCCTCGGCATGTCGAGCGCCACACGATGCGCCAGAGGCGCAAGCCTGTCGTCCACTCTCGCGCCGGTCCGAACCAGGATCTGCGAACGCAGGATGTCAAGAATGCCTTGAAACAGGTACAGACCGATCGCAAGAGCCGATAACCCCAGCAAGGTTTCCATCGACCTGCTGGTCAACGCGCGATCGTAGATCTGGAGCATGTAGAATGAACCGGTCAACGCCAGAACGTTGATCACACCCGATATCACGAACAAAAAAACGAACGTCGTCCTCAGAGAGCTAACGATACGCTGAAAATCATGATTTGATTTATTCTGCATCTTCACGACCGCACCACCCAACTGGCCTTTGAGATTGACAGCAAGACGGCTCCAGGCGTCGCGCGCCTGGAGCCAGAGGCGTTAGAGCCCAAGTCCACCCTGCCGCAGTTCGTTTTCGTGATTGCCCGTCAGGGTAATCTCGAATTCGGCCGTCTCGAGGTTGGTGTCGGTATTGCCAGAAATGACGGTGGTATCGTCGTTTGCATCATACTGAACGATCAATTCGCCAGCACCGGTAAAGGCGCTTCCTGCCGCAAGTTGGAAAGCACTGTTTCCGTCCGCTGTGGCGTCAGCATCCATAAAGTGCAAATCGACGCGATCACCTGCCTGGAAGTCGCCAATGGTGTCGCCGTTAGCGTCCGCCGCGGTCCTGAAGACGAAGAGATCATTGCCGGAGCCGCCGAATAACAGATCGGCTCCCTCGCCTCCTTCGACACGGTCATCACCGGCACCGGCGTGGACCTCGTCCTCGCCCTGCCCGCCCCAAACCATGTCATCTCCGTCGCCGGAATTGATCACGTCGGAGCCCGCTTCGCCAAATACCTTGTCGTTGCCGGCGCCGGTCTCGATGATGTCGTCACCATCTCCACCCAGCACGATCGCTGCGGTGTCTGTAGTCGAAACGATATCCGACCCTGCACCCGCAAGTATTACTTTAGCGGCATCTGTTCCGATAATGATATCGCCGTTGGCGGTTCCTTCGAGCGTCATACCGTCTCCGGTCACGACGTTCCGATCGGCTTGCAACGATGGCGTTGTCGATGTTCCGGCTTCTTGCGTGGTGGTGACCGCTGCATTGGGATCAACGGACCCATTGCCACCAGTGGAACCGGCATTGTTCGTCGCGTCGTCGTTATCGGCGAGATCGTTGGAGTCATCGTCATAATCTTCGCCACCGCTTTGTGAGCCCGGCGGCAAGAGATAGTCCTTTGTAATCGCATCTGCGATCACATCCTGCGGTCGTAGCTGTCCGACGAAATGGTCATTACCGCCATTTCCATTGAACACGACGCGATGCTCAGACGACAAGCTAGAGATATCGACGGTCTCATCCCCTTGGGATCCATTCACTGTAATGGTGTTGAAGTTGAGACTTGTTGTATTGAAGTCGCCGATGATCTCGACAGTGTCAGCTCCGATCGTCGTTGTTGTCGTTCCGCCATTCGGATCATTTCCAGGAACTGTTATACCGTTTGTGTTGACCGTGATCTCCTCGATGTTGTCGAGTTCCGCGATCACAGAATTTATGTCGGTACCGTTTCGCGTAATGACTATCTCCGTGTTGGCATTGAGCTGCGACAGGCTATTTCCAATCACTGCTGCCCATGCCGCACGGGCGAAGATGCGGAACGTCTCGCTGGTATTATTGCCGTTGACAACAAACCTGTCGCCGGCTGGCCCATTGGTGCCGCCATCCACAAAATCGTGCCCATCTGTCTGCTCGGGGAAGATGAAGAACGGATTGCTTACATTCCAGACGATTGTGTCGTCACCAGCTCCCGCAAGGACGATGTCGTCGCCGGTGCCAGCATCGATTGTCGAGTTTCCACCGTCGCCGATCATAATGTCGTTGCCACCGCCACCACTGAACGTACCCGTACTGTCGATCGTCACACTGGCGTTTGCCGTATCCGAGCCGCCTAAGTCGGTGGCCGTATAGGTGAACGAGCGGTTGCTGTTTGTCGTTTTAGTCACATCAACATTGAGACCATTCAGGATGGCACTAAAAGAAGAACCGTTCGCGGTCACATTAGTCACTGAGAGCCCGCCTTCGCTGAAGTCATTCGCAAGCAATGCCCAGGTTGGAACCGAGAAGCTTGATGCGTTCGAGTAGACCGAGTCATTCGATGCCTGCGGTGGGGTCGGCACATTTGTGACATCGATGGTCGTGGTCGCGATGTTGCTGTAGGCCAGCCCGTCGAACACCGTAACCTCAATAATCCGTGGTGTTTCGTCAGGTGAAATCGACGTATTTCGGAATGTCACCGCCGAGATTGCCGCCTGATAGGCCGCAATCGGAGCTTGACCTGTCAAGGTCAGTGTCACCTGACCCTGCACCGAGGTATCGATGTTTCCCGAAATTCCATCGCCGTTGATGCCGTTCTCGGTCAGGACATCGCCCGGCTTGGCGTTGGTCAAAATAATGACAGCGCGCTCCATCGTCGGACTGTCGTCAGTGATCAATGGACCACTGGCGATCGCAACTGGCGCGTCGCCCTCGGTGAAGCTCGCGAGGAAGTTCTGCTCGGGCGGAACGACCGGCTGGTCCACGCTGAACTGGATGTTGTCGATGTAGACGTTGTCGCCGTTGCTGTTGAAGCCGTCGAAGACCGCGCGGAAGCGGATGGCGGACCCGGCACCGAGCTGGTCGGCGATTAATTCGCCCGTGTAGCTGTAGTTGCCGCTCGGCCCTGCCGTGAGGTCGGCGATCTGGTCCCAGGTTCCGGTGGTGATGTTGTAGAGTTCGGCCACCACGGCGCCTGCGTCCACGCTGTCATCCTGGTAGTCGAAGCTGAGCGTGACCCGGGTCCCGGTCGGTAAGCCGGACAGGTCGATCGCCCGGCTGATCATCTCGCCGCCGTCGGTGCCGCCATCGAACTGCAGGCGGCCGCCGCTGATCTGTACGTCGGCGTTACCCGGGTCGACCTCAATCCAGTTCTCGTCCCAGACGAAGGTGGATGGAACGCCCACATCGTCCTGCGAGTAGCTGGTCGAGCTGAAGTTCTCGATGTAGCTGCCCGCGTGGTCAAGTGCGTGCAGGTTCAGCTCGGGCGGCGTCAGCTTGATCGACAAAGTCTGGTCTGCGAACTGCGCCCACTCGACGCCAACCAGGATGTCGACACCATCGGTCGATGGATTGATCAGGTTGCCGTTTTCATCGACCGCAGTCGGGTCGCGCAGATCGGTGATGCGGACGGCCTGCTGGCCGTTCATCTCGATTCCTTCGACCAGATAATCGGCACGATTGCCGCTGTAGACCGCAGTATCGCTCGTTCCTTCGGTGCCATGATCGCCGAGGATGTGGCCGAGCGTGCCGTCCTCGAACACGACTCGGGTCTCACCCGTCCCATACCAGTTTTTGATCAGGCCGTCGCCGTTGAAGTTCGCACCTTCCAACTTCCGCTCGGCGTTCGCTGTCACGCCATCGGCGAGATAGCCATCCGTATCGATGCCGCCGTGTCCGGTGGCGAGATGGCGATCGTCGCCGATCCAATACAGATCATTGTCGACGACAACGCTGTCACCGAAAATGAAGTCCATCGTCCCAGAACCACTAGCACCTGCTTCATCGCCGAGGCCGGTCAGTTTGTCATTGCCACCGCCACCGATGAGATAGTTGTTGACGCCATTGCCCGCCGTTCCATTGGCGTCAGCACCCGTTAGTTCGTCATCCTGTGCCGAACCAACCAGCCCCTCATCCAGCGCGTAGGTGTCGAGAAGGTTGCTTGAAGTGCCGTTGGCATTGGCATCTTGGAGGCTGGCAACAATCTTGAACGAAACGTTTTCATAACTGACGATATCCATATCGCCTTCGGTGCCGTCGCCGTTGAACTCGATGACGGGAAGCGCGCCGGGCGCTGTGTCGCCATTGAGGCGATCGCCGTCGTTGGCTGTCGGGCCCAATCCGCCTTCCAATAGATCATTGCCGGAGCCGCCGTTGATATTGTCGTCACCGACGCCGCCGCGCATCCAGTCGTTACCGTTGCCGCCAAACATCTCGTCGACGCTGTCGCCGCCGTCCATATAGTCCGAGCCATCACCGCCCATGATAAGGTCGGTATCGCCATCGCCGTAAAGTCGGTCGTCACCGTCATCGCCGAATACCTCATCGACGCCATCGCCGCCGTGGACCTCGTCGTCGCCGTCGCCGCCGTGCGAGGTGTCGAGCACGCCCGGGCCGGCATTGATGTAGTCGTTGCCAGCACCGCCGTGAATGAAGTCGTCGTTTTCATAGTCGGTGATCCAGTCGTCACCATCGCCACCGTAGATGTGGTCGTTACCTTGAGCGCCTTCGAGCACGTCATTGCCCGCATCGCCGTAGATATAGTCGTCGCCCAGCGCGCCGACGATGTAGTCGTTGCCCTCAAGGCCCGCGACAACGATATGGCCGTCATTGGCCGATCCGCCCCCTGAACTCTGGGTAACCGTCACGTTCTTGACGTCTACGCTTCCATTCGAGACGTGGTTATCGACCTCGACAGTGATACCGTGCCCATTGTTGGCATAGGCGACCTGGGGAACATCCAAGATTAAGGTGTGCATCCCATTATCGACCAGGACATTGTCCTGATGGGCAAGGATTTCTCCGGTCAAGGCGTCTTTAACGGCGACATCCACGAAGCTGACTATTCCGCCCGGTGCAAGGTCCTGATCCGCCAGATCGACTGTCACGGTCAGAGCGCTGCCCGCGACGAGAAGTTCGCTCTGCGCGGTCGACTGCGAATAAAGAGCGCCGGAAGCAAGCGTGCTGTTCTGCAGGAAAAAGGCCTGCACCGAACCCGGCAGGCTCTCGTAGATTGCGTTGAAGTAGTCATTGATGCCGTACTGGTCATCAACGCCGATCACACCGTCGTACGGGTTGTCGTGGTTCGTGCCGTCAAGGATGTACGTCGCGGATTGATAGCCGAAAGCGTCACCGATGTGCTCCAAGCCGGTCGTGCGCATGATCAGGTCAGCGAATTGCTCGCCAATAATCTGGTCGCCCAGATGCTGGCCAACCGGCATGCGGTAGAGATAATAGAAGCGGTCGCCGTCCTGCATCTTCTGACCGAAATCGGCCATCACCATTGTGAAAGTGGTACCGAGCGGACCATCGAACAGCGGCTGCTCAGCAAGTCCGCCAACCCATAGATCGATGTCCCAGAAGCCCTGGTCACCGCCGTTGCCGGTACTGTTGATGTCCCATGTACCGGTCGTTTCGTTGTAAACCGGAGAGCCAGTGCCGCGCATGAACATCAGGGCTGCTTCATGCATGGGATCGTTGGCATCCGCCGCTGCGTCAACGATTGCCTGAGCGTTCTGCCGCATATCCTGGATGCCGATGACCCCGTCGTGGTCGAGGTCGTAGGCATACAGGGCGTGAGCCGTGTCGCTCACATCAGTCCCCGCCTCGTAGGCAACACGCAATTCCTGCAGATGGAAGGTTGCGTTGTCCCGACCGTAGGCGGCGATGAAGTTGGCGAGCGATTCTGGGTAACGCAGATGACCGCCCCAATCCTCCCAACTGACGTAGGGCGCAATGCCCGCGCCTGTTCCGTTGGTGTTCTGCTGTAGGCCTTCGAAGATCTGCTGGCGCAACTCGTTGAGGGTCGGCAGCCCAACGTCGCGCCCACGCGCGATGTTGAGCGCAGGCAGGTCAAGACCAATGCCGATCAAAGACTGCTGCAGCGCCGATGTGACGAACTCGTCAACCTGGTTGGCCTGCTGGTTGAGCAGGCCCAGCGTGATGTTAGATGCACCATTTGCGCCGTAGAGCGCCGGATTGAGGAAGGCGTCGAACAGATCGACTTCGGTATACGTCGGCGTCCAGCTCGCCGTACTAGGCGCGTTACCCTCGGCATCCGCGATGGCGACCTGCATCTTCTCGTTGAGCATCGAGTGGCCGAGGCGAAAAACTGCCTGGGAGAATTCGAGCGTGACACTCATGTTCACGTCGGATGAATAGGAGACGAACTCCGGCAGCACCACCAATCCGCCGACGTACTGGTCGATGGCAATGTGGTTGTACTCGGACTCAGTGATGATGCGTGCAGCCTGGTACACCTTTTCGGCATCCCAGACGCCGGGCGATGTCTGCCAGTTGGCGAGATAATCGGCCTCGGCCTGGATTCCGGCGGCGCTGCCGTCGTTGAGCAGGGCTGCCTGTGCGCTCACCGCCGTCTTGATCGCTTCGACTTCGATGTTGTGCTCTTCGTGGAACACATGATGCACGGCTGTTAAGCCGATATTTTCATTCACGCGGCCATCGCCGGAAACGTAGTGGGACGCGAGGAGGGCAGGATCGTAATAGTCGATCCCAGCGGTCAAACCATTGAGGCTGCCGCCATGCGCCGCCGCAGCTTCCGCGGCGGTCGGCAATGGCGTGCCGAACGGACTCATGGGGCTAGCGCCGTTGCCCATATCAGCGAGGATTGCTTGGTTCGACTTGAGGACGTTGCCATTGGCGTCTCGCAAGAACGGATCATAGGCCGCCACATCGGCGTACGAGTAGCGCAATGTGCCGTCGATCATTATGCCGCCTGAAAGTGCGGCGTCGATGTCTGCGATCGACATTGCCGAGGTGAAAAGGAAGTCCTGCTGTGCGGTAAAAGTGTAGGCTCCCGTAGCGGTCGCCTTGATTGCGGGCGCATCGATGACGTCGAGATCGACCAGGCCGATACCCAATCGCGCCGCGTTTACGATCATGTCCGCCCAGGTGCCGAGATCGTGGGTCGCTTGTTCATAGCCCACGTCTCCCAAGCTCATATCTTCAGCGCTGGTGATCAACTTGCCAGTCGCTAAGCCATTAGCGTCGTACTGGCGCACCAGCACGTTGACCGAGACATGGCTCCCATATGTCTGGCTTTGGTCAATGAGGAGACCGGTGTTGTTGTTGAACGTCGGCGCGACACCAGCTTTCAAGACAATGTTGCCATTGACGACTTCAAAATCGTCGTTCGGGTTGGTCAGCTTGGCCCGACTCAGCATCATCGTATTGGCAAAGGGATTCGCCGGGTTGGCGTTCTCATCATAGAGTGGGTCCGTCGGTGACAATCGGATAAGCACATACCCACCGTTCTTCGAGATGAAGTCGAGGCCGTGATCAAAGAACTGACCGAATGCGACGAAGTACTCGTTGAACGGCACGCCGCCGAGAATGCCCGGGTCGGGCAGCTTCGCAGTTGTAGCCGTTCCAACCACTGAGTTCGCCGTGTCGACCGGCTGTCCGCCGAGTGCCGCCATGGCAGCGGCTGCCGCCGGGTTGAAGGTCGGGCTGTTCGGATCGACATCAGAGCTCGATATGAGCTGAGTAATCGTGCGCGGCGATGTGCCGAGTTCGGTTGCCGTCACCGCCGTGAAGGTCGGGGTCCATGTCGGGTTAAGTGCCCCGTTCACGATCGGTTGGTTGCCCGCGGCGTCTGCAATCGCGATCCGAGTCTCGCTGCCGTAGGTGATGCCGTAGCTCGGCGCTCCTGGAGTGTCCGTATAGAACAACCGCGGGAAGTCGGTGTCGGCTTGGCCCCAGTCGCCGTTGAGGTTGTTGCCGGTCCAGGTAACCGTGCCGTCCGGGTTGTAGACGAAGCCACCAACAAGGTTGTTGTTCTGTCCGGAGACTTCTCTGACGCCAAGGGGATCAAGAGGGCTCGTCAGTTGACTATAATCCGCGCCAATATTGACCTGCTGGAGGAGGTAATTGAGGTCTGCAGACGAGAGATTGATCATGACAATCTTCCTTTACTCATAGAACAAAACGCCATTGGCAGCCCTTGGCAGGGGCCCCGCTTTTCTCGTTGAATTGGATTGATGTCGAATTCTGATAGAATGGTCGATTCAGCCCAGATCAAAAACTGGCCGAATAACCCAATTCCGAATCTGATAGTTAGAAGCCGCGACAAACATGCCAATTGATCCGGCGGAAGAGGCGAATAATATTGGGAGAGAAAAAACGGCAACTCGCACACTCCCGCGACGCTGAAATTGCGCTAAAATCGGCCGCAAACCAGCTCACTCCGTCAATGCTGTATATTGACGACAGACATATATTCTCAGCGCCGCATTCAATTCGAACTGCGACGAATTGCAATTTCGGCATTCGCGCCTTTTCATGAACTAAATTTGTTTGGCGCGTTTTAAAAATGAAGAATAAAAATTACAGCAAGTCAATCGCCGGTTTTAATGGGCGAACAACGGTTAATTACGTCAACGTAATATACTGATGTTCAAATGACAAAGACGTCATGCTTATTATGCGCGTGATTTGTCGCCTCTGCATTTGCGTCGAACCAGGACATGGCGCACCATTTCAACGGCTTGAGCTAAGCCGCGCCACAATTGGGATTGGGCGCCGACGCCCGAATTTGGCGCGGAGTTAAGGATAATTCCGTATCAATATTTTTTTTAAAATTGGCAGGTCTCAGGGGCGGCCGAAGCCATTGAATGATATCCTTCCCCTGGCTCAACGATGCGCACCTGATCTGAAATCCAGAATACGGCCGCCAATCGAAACCGCCAGCGCCGAAGATCAGACCATCGACGCTCCTGCGTCGGCCGTCGCAGAGGATGACAAACCTGCCCAAAGAATGCTGCCGGTCATTGAAGCCTGACCATCCGCACCCAACTCCAAACTGCTCAAAAAGCATCCGACGATCGTTTCAGATCGGAAGAAACAATGCTGGCGCTGCAATCTCTTACGAGTGGTGTAGCCTTTAGATGGTCCGCACGGATGACTCCCAACCGCGAACAGCCGAAAAGCAAAAAGCCTGAACCCCGAAAATTACGGAGCTCAGGCAATCTGAGACACAATCAAGGATCGTGAATTTAGGCGCAGTAAGTAGATGTTTACTGAGCGGAGTGCTCAACAGCAGGAGCAGCACCGAGTTTCATGGGAACAGGAGCTGCTTCCTCACGGCGGCAAGCGCCCAGTGCAACAGCGGCTACCAGTACCGTCAAAGTAATCATCGATCGCATTGTTTATCCCCCAAAAGAATCATCATCGATAGTTTGATAATAACGAAATTGAATTTGCGAAGACATGGACGGGATCGATGAGGTTCAAATTTACATCTGCGGTTGCTAGGCAGACACAGGTCCAGCCAGCGGGCGAAGGGCGAACAAGGCACTCTCCCTATCAGGGAGGGATCGTCATTCCGATGGGTATCGATTTAGTTATTCTGGCGGTTTAGATGGGTAACCCATGAAGCCAAAACAGAGTTGGTCCATCTGAAGAATTTTTGGGCCGCCTTGGAAAGGGTGAAGGCACGCCGTCGTGCATTAAAGCACGTCAACACGGTTTGCTTCGTGGGAACTCAGGGTCATGGTGCGCCGTTTAGAACGAGCTGTTACCAACCTTTGCAAAACCACCGCCGGAGAAGCAAGCCATGCCGATACAGCCACCTCATAGTGACGTCATCCGAGCATCACGGGTTATCGGGGCGAGTGTCCATGTCCAAGGCGGTGACCGTTTCGGTCGCATCTCGGACATCGTGCTCAATAAGCTTGATGATATCATTCAGTTTGTCATCGTTGCTCGCGACGGAGCGCTGACCGCAACTGACAATTTTTACTCAGTCCATTGGTCGGATCTGAATTTCGACGAAGATGTTGGAGGGTACGTTCTTCCCTTTGACAGTGATGGCCTGGAAAAAAGTCTCGCTGACTCATCCGTTCAGCAGCTCATCGATGAGGAATCGTCTCCAACAAAGATTCAGGTTTAATGTCCGCCCTTCGTCGCTGTGCCATGTACCATCCGACAGTTTGTTCAGCGCGACCTGTCAGGCGAAATGTCGCGAGCAGATTAAACGTCGTCACACCCTTCACTGAGCGCCTATGCTGGCCTCTCATCCATTCGTTGAGTGGCGCTATCGCTCGGCGTGTAGAAAACGCCCCGAGCCGGGCGATAACGACGCCACTGACGTCGACGCGTAGAAGCTCGTCTCAGATTTGATCTGATCCTTCAGCGGCTTGGCATGCGCGGCAATTTGAAAGTGCGATTTCTACAAGTCTCACCAGCTTGATAGGCGGCAAAGTTGATACTATTTCTTACACCGCGTTGAGTACCCCCTTCAACGCGCGTTAGGTGGCAGCCCCTGTTGGGCTGCTCCCAGAAAAAGGGATGGATGTATCATGAGACCGAGATCCAAGTTTCCAATGATAATTGCCGTATGTGCAGCGATGCTCAGTGGGAGCGCTATGACGACTGCTGCATTGGCGCTTTCGCCCTCGAAGGTGATCGCCGCGCACGATCCTGACAAGGATGGCTCGCTCGACCGCCGGGAAGTCATCCGTGCAGCGATCGACAAGTTCAAGCTGCTCGATCACGATCATGATGGCTCGTTAGACCAAGCCGAGCTTTCGGGCGTACTCAATTCGCATCATCTCGCGGCGCTGGAACACCATAGGAATGGCACGCTGAGGCTCGGCGGATATCTACGGTTGGTGAAGCGCACGTTCAGGTATGTCAACACCGATCACGACCGAACGCTCGAAGCCGCTGAACTCGATACACCAGCAGGCCGTTTCTTGATGCATCTGATCTACTAATCAGCGAATATAGCGGGTCGTTGTGGCCCTCTTTATGTTTGCCGCTAGAGGCAACGACACGACTATAAAAAATAAAAGGTGAGCCTGAAGCCTGTAACTTCAGGGCTCACCCGCTGCTCAATGGCGGCACGGGGGTGACGCCAAGGATCGCCATAACGGCACGAGGGCGGTGCCCAGGGATCGAAGAGCAGCACTCGCATTTAGCAAGTTATACTCAAAAATTCCAGATCCCTGAATTGTGGTCGCAAGGCTAATGCTCCATGCAGAATTCCCGCACCACCCAGCGTTATATCGAGGCTGATGTGGACGCACAAAAACGCGTCGTCGTACAATTATGATCCTGGGGCGTGAGGTCGAAGCGCCAGCAGCGGCATCATCAGTGGGCCCAAGTGCGCGAGAGTTGGCTCCGACCCTTGCCAATAAGCGATCGCATCGGACCCATCGCTATCGCATCTCGATAACTGCGCAGGTCCCGCTCGTCCATGGCATGCTTTACTCGCTGACCCGCTTCCGCTTTCATCGTTATCTTGGGACCGAGGACCACTGTCGAACCCAGCCCAGCATAGACATAATTCTCTCCAAAGGCCTTGCTCAGCGCCTCAAAGGAGGCTCACCTGTACAGTGGGTTGGGGCAATGAAATCTACGTTCCAAGTGTTGCGAAGAGAATTCGCAATAGAATACGGCGAACGCTCGCAGCGCTGCGTGAGCTTCTGAACCAATAACGGCGGCCCCTTGCGAAGCCGCCGTCTAATATCTCACAAAACCTGAACAACAGTCTTCCAGACCGCAATCGGATGCGGGCGGGAGAACGTGAAACTACGTCACGAGCACCCCAGCAAAATGCTCGACCGGCCTTGCCAAGTACATCCGTAGCCAAGGCCAAGCGACCTTTGCGCGATTACTTCGCGCGAAGGTTCTGCGCAGACGACTTGCCTCTGCGGCTATCGGCGACGACGTCGAAAGAAAGCTTCTGCCCTTCGGACAGCGTCGTCATACCTGCTTGTTCAACAGCACTAATGTGCACGAAGACATCGCTCCCGCCGTTCTCGGGCTCGATGAAGCCAAAGCCCTTTTGAGCGTTAAACCACTTCACAACACCTGAATTCATAGAACCATTTCCTTTGTAATAGGCACCTTGAAGCCACGCCATTGGCGCAGCTTAGTTTTTCGAATTTGTTTGGAAGGTCGTCAGTCAGGCGCGTTGTTCGCTGCAAGGCCAAGTCGTTCAGCCGAAACTCGATGGAGTCCATATGCGCGCAAAACCCGTAAACCGCAAGAGCAAAGCTCGCTAAAAAGTGAGCCCCGCACCCGGTAACGCTTCAGCTTGGACGATCCGCCTCAGGGTCACTGGATCGACGGCTGCATCGAAATTTACGGAACGCTCGAAGACCTCAATTCCAATGCTGTATCCTTTTAGCCGTTGTCCCCGACCATCCAGCGTTTCTGTTACGATGTATTGAAGAAATCGCTGGCGACGGGTCGACGTCTTGAAAACGCCGCTGCTCTAGATGCGGTTGAGCTGCGAGAAGACGGCCTCTCGCGATGTATCGGTCCATTGTTCCGGCGCTGTCCCTGACATGCGCCCGCTCCAAATTCTCAAACAATATCAAATGTAGGACGCGGTGGTTACGTCGTACGGGCTACCGTTACATACTTGGGTATGCAGGCCCCGTTGTGCCTTTCGTAGCACGGATGTTGGCGACGGAAGATCATAACTTTGCGCCGGAGACCTCCGATCGCCAGCGCTCCGCAAATAGGGAAATCAAGCGACTGGAGACCTGCCATGACGAACAACTTCGCAAGATTACTCGCATCAACGCTCCTCATCGTTTCGATGGGTTCTGGGGCGATCGCCGGAACTAGCAGCAAGGAGGCTGGCGTACTCGTCTGTGTGACCGATAAGTGGGACGAGAAAGAACCGGAGAAGGGTCACAAACTCGTAGACATGACTGCGCGCTGCGTTGCCATGCCAGACGATCCCGCAGGGCTGCGCTACTCCGAGGAATGCGCTGGAAAGTACGAGTTCATGCCTGACGGAACATTCAAGGCCAGTGGCAGCTGCACGTATGCGCTGAAGAACGGCGACAAGATCTTCGACACATTCGAGGAGGGCTCTCACCTCAAAGAATCAAATTACAAGATCACCGGCGGGACGGGCGCGTATCAGAATGCGAGCGGTGGCGGCACCTCTACTCCTGCGATATTCTTACAGATACCCTCTGTGGCGGCCGCTACAAAGGCACGGTTCAGACACCGTAACGAAAGAGGCGGGGGAAGCGCACCCCCGCCTAGACTTTTGCGCCTAATGTTGATGTCCGCTCGGGGTCAACAGCACGCTTCAAGAGCATGTCGCGATGTCGTCGGCTCTCACCCAACAAACAGACATAGTGAGCTTTTTGTCCGCTTACTCCCTGAAAGCCGTCGGACTTGATGTTCTGCGTGAACGGGTGCTCAGGGCCATAATCGGACTCTTCCCAGCTTGTGGTTGAGCTGAGCACGAACTACGGTTCGATTGCCCGCGGATCCCTCGCATACAAACTTGAGCGCATGCCGCGCCTACTGAAATGTGAGTGCAAGGTACTATAGGAGATATCGATGCAACAATTGCTAGAGGAGATGTTCCGTGCCTCACGCCGTGCGGCGGCCGGCTTGATGGCGGGTCTGCTTGCCATAGCGGGCACGGCCAATGCCGACGTGTCTAAAGAGACGGTCAAATCGCTTGGCGCTCCCGACAAGATCGAGACTAACACCGGCGCGCTCGAATTCGAGAACGGCGTGCCGACAGCCAAAACCGCCAGCAGGGTGTACGACACGCTGGATTTCACCCGAGCCCTCAATGCCTATAACAACAGTTTCCGTGGCGCCTCCGCCCTAGCAATCGTCAAGGGCTGCGAGGGCATCGGCGCCAAACCCGGCGATGTCGTCATCTTTTCCAAACTGATGGATTCGAACTCGCTGTTCCTGACTGCCAATGCAGATACTGTCTACTACCTCACCGGACTCGATCTTAGCAAAGGCCCGCTGGTGATTGAGCAGCCGTCGGATGCCGTCGGTACGATCAACGACATGTGGTTCTCCTGGATTATCGACATTGGCGGTCCGGGGCCAGACCGGGGGCTCGGTGGCAAATACCTAATCGTCGGACCTGACTATGATGGCCCGCTGCCCGAGGGCGGCTACTTCATTGGGCGTTCGAAGACTAACTTTGCGCTTTATGCTGCGCGCGCATACCTCGTTAACAACGACCCCGAACCGGCCGTCGAAAACGTCAAGAAAAACCTGAAGATCTACCCCTACCAGCCGGGAGCCTTTGGAACGAGCATTGCTCAGGCTCTCGAAGGCACAGTGCGCATCGCAGGCGAGCCTAAGATGCCCGAGATGAAGTTCATCGAGGGCAGCGGGCTGTCGTTCAACACGATTCCGCCGAGCGATTTCGGCTTCTTTGAGCTGATCAATGAAAATATCCAAAGCCAGCCCGCTACAAGCTATGATGCGGAACTCGCGGGGCAACTTGCCGCCATCGGGATCGTACACGGAAAGGAGTTTACACCGGACGATCGACTAAAGAAAATCTTGTCAGATGCGGCGGCGTTCGGACAGGCAACCGGCCGGTCACTCAATTGGCGCTACGCGATGAAACATCCGGAGTGGGCTTATTACCAAGGGTCGAAGTGGGGCAGCATGCTGTGGGAAGGCGGTGCATCCTTCGAAACGCCGCCTCCGCTCTTCGAGGGCGGAATGTTCAAGCCCCTTCCGTCGACCGGTGCACGCACCCTCGACTCGCGCGCGGCCTTCTATTACGGCTACACGCTCGACTCGCCCGGCATGATCATGCGCATTCCAGGTGTCGGGTCTCAGTACCTCATGGGGTTTCTCGATTCTGAAGGCAACCCCTTCGACGGCGCCAAGACCTACAAGGTGATGCTGCCCAAGGATGTTCCGGCCAAGGCCTTCTGGTCGTTCACACTCTACGACAACCAGACCCGCTCGATGCTGCAGACGCCGCAAAAATATCCACGCGCCGGCAGCCAGAGCTATCCCTCGCCCGCTGCCGAGGCGGCGGAGGACGGCACTACCACCGTTTGGTTCTCGCCCCAGCAGCCCAAGGGAGTCGCACGCGGCAATTGGATCCAAACCATGCCTGACAGAGGCTGGTTCACGATCCTGCGCCTCTACAGCCCGCTACCATCGTTCTTCGACAAGACCTGGCGGCCGAGCGAAATTGAGCTAGTCAAATAAAGCTTCATTCCCTGCCGGTCTAGGCTTCCACGCCCGGACCGGCAACACTGGTCGCTCGCGAGCTACGTCTGTTCCGGGTCTTGGTTGTGTGAGAACGCAATGGGGCGGTTACAGGCCTTTCATTCGGGCTGATGGTAGCTTGGAATTCCGAATTCGGCGCGGTAATTCTCCAGTTCGCACTCAGATTATGCTTTGAACGCCGCAAGAAGTGTCATCCGGCCCAATCGGCGCCGGTCAGGCGCGCACTGCCGCCATCAGT